>JBCBQE010000531.1:0-5103 GCA_039820385.1 Cyanobacteria bacterium J06635_10 | reverse complement strand
TTCCCGACGATTACATGGAAACACCGGATGTCTATACCGACGGGAACATCGGGGACACTAGGCACAGGAACTATCAAATTTGGTCTTTGATATTCTGGCCGTTGATATTCCAATTGCTGTTTAATTGGTCTTTTTGGTCTGTTTTCTTTAGTAAAAGTATTAATGGTCATTGATACCTCTGAATGTCAAAGCAGGTAATTTTTTTTGAACTGTCACGAGAACTAGATAAACTACGGAATTTCTTAATCCTAGGATGGAAATTGTTTTAAGTAATATTCTTTTACTTCACGTATCCTACACACAGTATCCGGTATATTTGCTAATGCTTCGGGAATAATCGAAACTAGCAATTTATGCAAAGAAGGCTTTGGCTGCCGGTTATAAAGTCGATATTAAGGTCAGTTGGGTAAGTAATATTACAGGTTGACAATTCATTTTAAAGGTTATAACTCAAAAATGTCTGTTTTGAGGATATTAATAAAACTAATTAAAAAAATCTCTGTAAATATACGGTAATACTTCTACTAGTCAAAGACTTCACGGTCATCTATCAACTATGAAGAAAATTTATATTGTGTGATGTTCAAAAACTTTTCTTAATGAATTGATAAGGATTAGGAGAGTAAGCGATCGTTTCACATAATTTTGTGTAATTCTATTTTTCGATAAGTTTGAATCATAAATATTTAATCATTCGTTTTTACTAGATATCCGGCGTAATTTAAAGCTATATCCTGTTTTTCTGATTTTCTAACCCCAAGTTACCTTTGTTAGATAACGATCTTAAATGTAAGTATTTTAACGTAAATAATCGAATTAAACTCCAAATTTACTCCTGCCTATGATAATTCCCAAAAGGCAATACCGATTCTTAATAAAGATAAGCTTAATATTACTTAAAGATAAGATTTTAGGACTTACCCATACCCTCATGGACTTTTTAATGATTTAGGATTGCAACAATCGTCGAAAAGGACTGTAATTTCCTCGTACCTGTGTAAATCCCCAATCAAAAGCTTTTATATTAGGCGCTGATTATTAAACATTTCTTAAGCTTAAATTTACCCTCGAATCGGCGTAGATACCCCCAATTTAATTGCTGTATTTATCTTGGTTTTCCTAGAGTAGTAATGTACAGGACTGCTTCATCATTAGGAATACCGAGAACTTCATTTACTTTGTCATCAAAGAAACCACCGATGCCACTAACGCCTAAACCTAAGCGAATTGCACCTAAATTAACTCTTTGCCCCAAATGTCCGGCATCCATGTGCAGATAGCGGTAAACTCTGTCGCCGTATTGAGCGATCGCAGTTTTCAAGTTAGCAGTATGGAACATTACAGCAGCCGCATCTCGTCCCAAATCCTGTCCCAAACAGAGGTAATGTAACTCCCGCCGGAAATTTTTAAAGCGTATTTGACGCAATTCTTGTGTTTTCGGCGCGTAATAGTAACAACCTCTCTCCAAACCTTCGACTCCAGAAACAGCAATAAAAGTTTCAATTAGATTTATATCAAAATAGTCTGGAGAGTTATCTAAATTTTGGTTGGCGTAATTTTGGGGTTGATAAGTGAAATCCAGTAAAGCTTTTAAGTCATCAAAAGAGAGGCTTTCACCGCTGAAAGCCCGAGTGGAACGACGTTTAAGGATAGTTCCTTCTAAAACTTCGAGTTTTTTACCCCAGTCAATGGGTTTGCTAGCAGTAGGGATTTTATCGCAAAAACTAAAATTGTATTTATCCTCAATGGACCGATCGAGATTCTCAAGAGGTAGATTTAACTTACCAGTTGTATCCGGTTTAATTTGGGTAGCTAAATGGAAATAACCCAGAAGTCGTCCATCGGGAATTCGAGGATAATCAGTTTCAGTCGTAGAAGGTAAAGCAGTAGGCCCCAAATCGGACATAGCTTCGCTATTTTGTAAATCTACCAAACTCAGAACTGCGATCGCGCCTTCTTGTCTCGAGTCGATATAAAGCAGTTCGTTAACGCTTTCATCAACAAAACCACCGATTAAATGGGGACGATAATTTGTCAAAGCGCCAGCTAATTCGATATTACCTATAAGATGTCCCGTATCGAGACAAATGCGACGGTAAGCCCTATCTTCATAACGCCAAGCGGATCGATAAAAAACAGAAGTGATGACAATCGCTAGTTGAGCGCCCTCCAGGGAAGAATTTCCGCAACAAGCTGATTGCAACTTTTGCCAAACATCACTTTCCCAATAATGCATCAGGGAATGAGTCCGACATTGATAGTTATACAAACCAGGAGGTAAAAACGGCGTACCTCGGCTCAGCAAATACATCTCTGCCGGATACAAACCTCCCGCAGAAGGTGCAGCACGCAGGTAAACCGTATTCCCCATAGAGGGCATTCTAGCAGTCAAACCATAGCTACAAAACATTAGCCGGGAAAGTCTTTGCCACCACTGAGCCTCCGGATTATTGGCGAATGAACCCGGCGGTTTTTCTTTGATATAAGGTTTTAAATCAAAATTAGAACCGATTTTGTACTCTTTGAACGGTACGGGTTGTTTTGTCCAGTCCAAGCCTTTATTTTTGGCTGATATACTTTCTGGCGAGTACTTAGTACGTTCGTGGTAATGCTGAGCAATTGATTGGCGTAATTCTGGCATCTCTAGTTTCGATACGCTTGTCCTAAAACATATCTTGGCATTCCTAATGGTCCTTATTTCGTGATAAAAAGTACAATCTTTAGTTATTTTATTGTTTTGTAAACTTTTATGAGTAAGACCAAAGAACTTAAGGGCATAAATCCGAATAGCATAGAATCTTAATTTATAATGTTTTCCTTCGCATTTTACCGAATATTTCAATATTCATAAAAGTATGTCCGGAAATTTTTGTAACATACGAAAATCCTGCATTAAAATCGTGAAAAATGCAGAGTCGATTAAACTCTATATTTTGGATATACAGGTTTTATTTTTTTATCATAAAATTCGCTCATAAAACTATGCTAGTCACAAAAAATAATTCGTCATTTGAATTATATTGTCAATTTTAGACCCTATGGTCCATACTCAACTAATTATCATTAGAATTACTTGATTGTGGGGTTTGGCTTATTGCTGGTGCAGAACGGAATTTCCGCTTGAGAAAATAGCCAGCAGCAACCAAAATTAATAAATATGGAGTGTATACTATCAACCAAATACCTAATTTCAGGAATCCAAGGGTAAATGCACCGAAAGAGCGAGTAGAATTATTCCATGTATCTTGAATTTGTGAGGGTAATCCGGGTTGATTACTAGTACTTGAAACTGCTGCTTCTAAACCTAATGTAATAGTAGAATAAGCAACTTGATTTTGTAAGCTTTTTAATTGGGCGGTAATCCGTTCAATTTCTCCTCGCACATTGCTAAGTTCGCGAGCGACGTTTAAAATATCTTTAACAGAACCGGATTTATCCATGATTTTCTGCAAATTACTTTCTGTTCTACGTAAATTGCTTAATCTTGCTTGAAAATCAACTATTTGTTCGCCAACATCTTCAGCGCTAATATTACGATTTTGTACGGTTCCTAATTTGGCTAGTTCATTAAGAGTTGTTTCCAAAACATCTTGCGGAACTCGCATTTGAATTGTAGCCCGGGAGCGAGAATTAGATTTATCAAGCTGTGTTTGTTGTAAGCTGAGTAAATAGCCTTGTTGCCGATTGATGATTTGCCCTACAATATCAACGCTTTGATCTACAGAGTCAACAATTACCGTAATTCTCGCTTTTTTAATTAGCTGCGGTTTTCTTTTCGGTACGGATTCGTTGACTTGAGCAACATCGGCAACTTCTTGAACTGCTGCTTTAGATGAGACTATACCTTGCGGCGAACTCAATTCGTCATAAGAGGAAGCGCAACTTGTGGAAATTAAACTTCCTAAGAAGAGACTTAAAAATAAATTTGGCTTGTTTGTGAATAAACCCGGAGACAACTTAGTGTAGAATTTCAATATTGTCATAGTGTAAATACTTATTAAGTTTCTAGTTAATTTGTGAATGTCTTGATTTATAATAATTTGAACTAGATTATATAGCTACAAGTTTTAATTACAAATTCCGCAATGTAACAAGGGTTGAGAGTCCTACCCCCTTCATTGATTCAACCCGGAGACTCTAAAATGTATTTTTTTTAATCTTTCCAAGGTAGAAAATAAAAGTGGTAATTTTTGTCCTGAAAATATAAAACTATAGCCTTTGGATGCTTTCTAAACCCCCGCTTAACCTGCTATATCATTAATAGCGCTGGCAATTTTAAATATAAATATGGAAATTACACAAATTGGGAAAAGCGGTATTTCTGTAAGCGCTCTTGGTTTGGGTGGAATGCCAATGTCAATTTATGAGCGCCCTCCAGAATCGCAATCAATTAATGTTATTCATCGTGCCTTGGATTTAGGCATTACTTTTATCGACACTGCCGACTCTTACTGTAAGGATGAATCGGACAAGCATCATAACGAGCGATTAATTCACAAAGCTTTGCAAACTTACGATGGCGACACGAGTAATATTGTTGTTGCCACAAAAGGCGGTTTGATGCGCCCTAATCAAAGTTGGATTCGCAATGGCAATCCGGAACATTTACAGGAAACTATTCGAGTTAGTTTTGAAGCTTTGGGTGGGAATAAACCCATCGATATCTGGCAATTTCATGCGCCAGATCCAGAATATACTATCAAAGCATCTCTTACCCCCGCTAAAGTTGCCCAAGAAGCTGGAATGATTGGCAACATCGGGGTTTCTAATTTCTCGGTGGAACAAATCGAGCAAGCGCGGGATGTGGTGGATATTGTTTCAGTACAAAATCAATATAGCCCTTGGCAGCGACAACCAGAAACAGATGGAGTGCTGGAATATTGCGAAAACGAGGGTTTAACTTTTATACCTTGGAGTCCCTTTGGCGGTCGTCGTCGCCACGACAGTTTAACAGATATTCCGGCGATAGCAAAATTAGCCAAAGACAAAGGTGTCTCAGTTTATTGTATCGTCTTAGCCTGGTTACGTTCCAAATCACCTTGTATATTACCAATTCCCGGAGCTAGTAAAACCAGCAGCATCGAAGATTCGGTAAGGGCTGTT
>JBCBQE010000530.1:0-5104 GCA_039820385.1 Cyanobacteria bacterium J06635_10 | reverse complement strand
TGCAACCACGGTAATGTATGAAGGTGCTCCTCGGAAATCGAATCCGGGGTGTTTCTGGGATGTAGTAGAAAAGTACGGCGTGACGGTTTTTTATACCGCACCTACAGCAATTCGTGCCTTTATCAAAATGGGTGACGAACATCCCAAAAACACCCCGGATTCGATTTCCGAGGAGCACCTTCATACATTACCGTGGTTGCACCGTTGGAAAGTGGACCGTAAACAATGTAGCTATGTCCAGTAATCCAACCTACATCAGCAGTACACCAATATACATCAGTTTCTTGTAAGTCGAATATCCACTTGGTGGTCATATGGCTATAAAGATTGTAGCCACCAGTGGTGTGAACGACACCTTTCGGTTTACCCGTACTGCCAGATGTGTATAAAACAAACAGCACATCTTCCGCATCCATGGGTTCTGCGGCACAATCTGCGGAAACCTCTTTTTGTAAATCGTGCCACCAATAATCCCTTCCCGATTCCATGTGAATATCTTGTTTGGTACGCTGCACCACCAAGACATTTTCTACAGAAGGAGCGGCGTTATTTTGTAGCGCTTTATCAACTTGGGGCTTGAGAGGAACAATTGCATCCTTGCGGAAGCCACCATCAGCGGTAATTACCACCTTCGCTTTCGCATCATTAAGGCGATCGCGCAAAGCTTCGGCACTGAAACCACCAAATACAACACTATGGGGTGCGCCAATTCTGGCACAAGCTAACATAGCAATGGCAGATTCAGGAATCATCGGCATATAAATGCCCACGGTGTCGCCTTTTTTCACCCCAAGTTGTTTGAGTGCGTTAGCAAATTGACTAACTTCGCGGTGTAGCTGCGCGTAAGTTATAGTGCGGGAGTCTCCTGGTTCCCCTTCCCAAATAATCGCGGCTTTATTTTTATTTGCAGTAGTGAGATGTCTGTCAAGGCAGTTGTAAGAAATATTAATCTTACCGTTAACGAACCATTTAGCAAAAGGTGGTTGCCAGTCTAGGACTTTATCCCATTTTTGAAACCAATGTAATTCCTTTTCGGCTAGTTCAGCCCAGAAAGCTTCGGGGTTTGATTTTGCTTTATCGTAGAGACGCTGATAGTCTTCTAAGCTTTTGATGTGAGCATTTTGCGAGAATTCCGCGCTGGGAGAGAATAAGCGCTTCTCCTGGAGAATTGATTCTATAGTAGCTTCAGCCATGATTTGTAGTCAATTCGTTATAGTTACTGTCTATTTTTAACTGATATTTGTCAGAGAATCTTTAGATTTTCATTAAGCATAGGAGTTATGGCCTATACTTTGGCGCATCATAGCAAGGAGTTATGAAAACATAAAGTTAACTGACACACCTAAAAGCACGCGGGAAAACTCACGCCCCGCATATTTATATCGGGGTGGAAATTTGACACGAGCAATTTTAATTGCCGTGAAATGGTATAATTAGTTTATGGTGTATAAGCCAAAAAAATTGTCCATAGTCCACGGTTGAAAGTACTGGGATATCTTTCTGGACGAAGTATCAGGAGAGTTTCTATGTAGGTTTATGCCAAGGACGGAGCCGTCCTATTGGTCGGCATAGAAATGTTGAATTAAGCCGCGAAACAAGTAAACGAGTTTGTTCGCGTTCGCGTAGCGTGCGCTCTGCGCTCAGCGTGTCCGTACCGGAGGTCGTCCCGGAGGGACTTAGGACATAAGTCGGAATCGCGGATTGTCGGCAGAGCGGTTCTCCTAAAAGCTAGAAAAGTATAGCCAGATAGCTATTCTATGCAAATAGAATAGAGCGACAAGCTATACCCGACTTCTAGCCAGAACCCCCGTCTCTTCAGAGCGGGGAGTGGCTCAGTTACAAATTAGCAATTTCCTATCCTCAAACCCCTACCCAAGCACGTGGTGGGGGTTATTTGTTTGTGTTGAATGTGAAACCTCCTAATGCTGCACTGAATTTTTTGAGGCATTTAAACAATTCGATCGGGTGTAAAGCAGTTTCGGTAGCCAAGGGTTTGGGCAAATACTAGAAGTTTATACGGATGGATATGGACAAAAGTGCTTTAGTTGAAACCATGAAAGTCCCATTCGAGATTCAAATGCAGGTAATTGTAAGCTAGTTTCCCCATTTCGCGCCTCGCAATGGCTGCTACAGAACCAAAATCGATCCTCCTTCATCCTGGGAAGAAGCATTAAGCAGCAACTTTGATGCAGTTACCGGGAATTCAACAGCTAAATTGATCCGGAAAAATCCTGTTTTTTACGGATTAAACTTACCTATCTCCCGTCAGCTTATTTGTGGCAATTAAAGGCATTAAAATACGAGAATTTTCCCAATATTTGATTCTTTACAAAGTTTTGCTCTAAATATAGATAAATTTTAACAAAGCATAAGAAGAAATGACTTATTCGGAGCTATTTTTATCACAATAAATACGCAAAATGATGTATTTAAAATCAGGATTTATTTCAGTAATTTACCTTAATTTATAACCAAAATAAAGTTACGATAAATCCTGGAAGTAAGGGATGACATATTCACTGAGGTCGAAATACTATACAAACATGGATACGAAAAAACACACAAACAAGTATCCAAAAGAAACTTTTAAAAAATCAGTATTTTCTGGAGAAATTAAAATGAAAAACTTCAAAAAGTTAGTAAAAACACTCGCAGTTTCCACTATCGGTTTAGGTGTTGCTACTGCATCTATCTCAGAAGCACAAGCTGCTTCATTAGCTCCTACACAAGAAGGTGAAATCGAACTCACAAACCTTGGTTGTCTAACTGGCGACTGTATTGATACAACCACACTCCCATTCGCTTACGAAGTTGAGAGTTTGGAGTATGACGACAACTTTGATGCAAGCCGCTTGTTTGCCGATCGAAGAGACACTGACAATGACTATGGATTTGGAATTCAATTCTTAGGTGATGACGAAGGAACAAATACAGAGAGTGGAATCTGGTTCCGCCCAGTAGCTTTCCAGGATGGTGCAGCTGTTGAAGGAGACGGAGGTTTAGAAGTTGGTAGGTTCAAGTTCGACTTTTTAGGCAAAACTGCGAAGGAAGTAAAACTAGACTTCTTTGATGTAGAAGATAGCGGTGTCACCGGCATTCTAGAAATCAACGGTGTAGCTGTCAATTTCGATGAGTTGCTATTAGAGGGAGGAGAAGATAGCAATACCCAAACCTTAGTTTTGAAAGATGTAAGCAGCTTCGTAGTCCAGTTGGGTAACGTCAACAGCAGCCAATTCGCCACTGGTGATGGTGTTAACTTAGCAGTCAGCGTACCCGAGTCAGAAACCAGCATTGCCTTGAGCCTTGTAGCAGTAGCTGGAGTACTTACCCTCAAGCGCCGCAAAAAAGCTTCACACAAAGCTTAAATCCAACTAGTAATTTACCCTTAGTTATTACACTTAAGGGTTCCATTTCACCACTAAATAAATTTCCAGATTATTTAATATAAAAAATATCAGGAAATACGCATCTATATTAGAAAATTTTTTCCTTCTCTTAAAATCTTCATTGAGTAGATAGATAATCTAACTTTAGCAGTTAAATTATCTGACTACTCAATTTTTTTTGCCTTAAAAATATCCGAATTAACACTGACATCTCCTAGTTATTACTGAAAAAGTCTTGATTAATTTGAAGCTCAAGACTTAAAACTAAAAAAACAATAGTATTTCTTCGGTTTAGAGAGTAAATAAAAATCGATTTTCAATAATTAGTTACACATGAAATCTGGCGATTATCCGGAAGATGGTTATATTTTTATCTCAAAATAAAGTTTGGGTTAATTATGTTACTTAGGACTTACGTTTTTGCCAGTTGGTCGATTAACTTAGTGAGTAATCGGAGGCGAACAAAACAAATAAGTTACCGCCTCATTTGAATAAAGAGAAAAAGGGAAATCATGCGTAGATTAAAAGTTATTGCTGCAATTTGTGGTGTTGGTTTAGGATTTGCTGCTGCACCTGCTGCTCATGCTGGTACTTTCAACTTTATACCTGAAGAAGAAGGTGAAATTAAAACAAATCTTGGATGTCTCGATCCCACTCAGTGTATGACCATCGATGGTGTCACAATTAACAGTCTAGATATAGATCCAAATGACGATTTCGGACAAAGCAGATTATTTGTTGATAAAAAAGGAACTGACAACAATTATACTGATGGAATGGTTTCGATTTCATTCGACAGCACAGATACTGGAACAAATGAAAGCGGGGGGTATTGGTTGCGTGCTGCGGCTATCAAGAATGATGGTACCACTCCTCAAGGTGGTCAATTAGAAACAGGTTTGTTTGAATTTGTATTTGAAGACGCTGTTGACAAAATTACTCTTGACTTTTTTGATATAGAAGGTTCGGCAGGCGAAACCGGAATCGTCTCACTTAATGGTCAAACCTATGATGGTGTGTTCGACGAACAAGGCGATAATATTAGCCAACAATTAACCTTGGAAAATGTAACATCTTTCACAATCCGGCTTGGTGATTATGACTCTTTTAATGGAAATGGTGATGGTGTAACCATTTCTGCATTTGAAACCTCAAAGGAATTTGCGAAAGCGGTACCCGAGCCTACAACAACCTTCAGCCTTGGTGCTTTAGCAGTAGCTGGTATGTTCGGTGTCAAGAAGCGCAAAAAGTTGAAAAAGTAGATTATTGTTACGAACAAACCATAGTCAATTCTTTTTAAGAGCTTTTTTTAATACCCGGTCTACACTAATATTTTAGATACACTCGTCGCAGGTCTAATGCGAGTGTATCTAACTCAAACCAAAGACAAATATTTTTTGTAGATGCGCCAACATTTCATACCTTTTTTGACGAAATTTTTCAATTAAATTGTATCTACTAGAGGGGTTTAGAATCAATTTCTATTCCCCTAATTTATTTTATTTAGGACTTACGCTATTGTCACAATATTCTGGTGGTGCGTGACGCTACAAGGTTGATTAATTCGTTTAAATTCTTGCGAGAGTACAGCACCCTACAAGAAAAAGGCGGTCAGTTGCGGCCATTCCTAACAAAAATTAATTAGGATTCCTATATGAATTGTAATAATTTACCAATATTGAAAAACCCGGCTTTTATACCGGGTTTCTAAATATTGG
>JBCBQE010000529.1:0-5114 GCA_039820385.1 Cyanobacteria bacterium J06635_10 | reverse complement strand
CCCTTACTTCTATTGCCGGCTTGCCGGCTTGCCGGCTTGCCTTCCCCCAACGATAATTTTCTGTACCAACCTACTTACCTAGGATAGTATGGTGCGGATAATATATATTTGTAGTATGTTAAATATTGCTTGCCTTCCAAAACATATAAACTGCTAAAATTGCAAGTCCAACACGAAATGTGATACTAATAACTCGATCTGGCAATCGAGGTAAAAAGCGAGTACTCAGTTGTGCCCCTATAAGTCCTCCGAATCCTAAAATTAAACCTGGAACGAATAAGATATTACCTGCAAACGCGTGTCTAGTCGCAGCGGAAATAGAACTAAGTACAATCACTCCCAAACTAGTTTGAATTGCGACTTTTATCGTTTCTCCTAGTAAAAGCATTTGTAACGGTACCATAATGACACCGCCACCCACACCGAAGATGCCTGCAAGCATTCCAGCAGTTCCTCCGGTAAGAATTCGAGCAATAGTAAAACTAAATTTTGATTGTTGATTTTGTTCGTTTTCTTCTTCTTCTTGCTTTTTTGATAAATTCTTACGTAACTCTACTAAGTAAATAGTAAATAAAAGTAAAATACCAAAGGAAATTAACTGGTTGCGGGGAGGAATAAGATTTGCTAATCCAGCACTAAAAAAAGCTGTAATTATCGCAGGTAATCCGAGAAAAAGAACTTTTTGAAAATTGATATAACCCATGCGCCAATTCTGGATAGTTCCAGAAGTCGCCGTAATTACAATTGCAAGGCTACTAGTAGCAACAGCCTGTAATGGTGTGTATCCAAAGGCTAATTGTAAAGGTACTAAAACTGTACCACCACCAATACCTAACAATCCGGCGAGAATACCTGAAATTAATCCACTAATTACTAAAAGTAACCAATTTTCCATTTGTTAAGTTTTAATTGTTAATTGTTAGTTGTTGGTTGTTAATTGTGAAATGAGATTCACCATTTTTAATCTTAATTTATCGGAACCCCACCCCCTAGCCCCCTCCCCTCTAGAGGGGAGGGGGGAGAATCTTGTGTGTTCAAGGTTTGACTTTTAAGCACTAATTTCCTTTATCCGAAGCCTCTCTTCTATTGGGGAGGGGGGATAAATTTTGTGTGTTCAAGGTTTGAGTTTTAAGCACTAATTTCATGTATTGGAACCTATCCTCTATTTAGGAAAGGGATAAATCTTGTGTGTTCAAGATTTTGTTTAGAAGTAGTTTGATTTATTTTATAACTCCCATCTTCCTAACTCTTAACTCCTAACTTCAAATTCCCAAAAATTCTGGTAATATTGCCTTTGACAACATTCCATGAACGCCTTTTTGCGGTAAGTTGACGGCTTGAGTAATGCGAAAACTCACAGCTAAACTGCATAAAACATAGGCATCTTCTGGCGATAACTTCGTGCAGCTTACCAGAAAATCAATCATATTTTTTAACGCTACCTCTAAAGCTTCATCTAATGTGTGAGCGAAGCCCATGGTGATGATATCAGTGGGGGTTTCGGCGATTGGTGTGGAAAGTTGCAAATCCTTCCTTAGCTTTAGTTCGATAGTACCATTCATCGAAGTTTCAATTGCAGTCACATTTACTTCGCCATCTCCTTGGGCTGAATGCCCATCACCGATGGAAAATAAAGCACCGGGAAGGAAAACGGGTAAAAATATTTTGGCACCAGCTTGTAATTCGCGGTTATCGATATTGCCGCCGTAGTTTCCCGGAGGAATGGAATTTCGGGCAGTTTCGGGTGTGGCAACGCCGAGAATACCGAAAAAAGGTTTGAGGGGAATTTTAATACCGCTACCAGTGGGAAATTCTGCAATGTTATTTTCTAAATCGAGAGGAATAAATCTTAACGCTGGTTGATTAAACTGTTGCGGTAAAGCACCACAATTTTTACGAATAACATTAAAACCAATGGGTAAACTGGGAGTAATTTTTTTTAATACTACTTCCAAGACATCACCGGGTTGAGCATTTTGGATGTAAATTGGTCCTGTAAGTAAATGTGGTCCTGATGCTATTTTGCGTTTAGGAGAAAGATTTTCGTAAATATCCCTTAATGCTGGTGTAAGAAACTCTGCTGGTGCTTTGTCACAAACATGGAAACCCGTGTAAGTTTCGACATCGACTGTATCGCCTGAGTTTACGGTTAGCACTGGTTCGAGTAAATGCGAGAAGCCCCCAAGATGCACCGTTTCTTTTGTAGCTTTGAGAATGTGATCGGTCATTAGCGCACTTTGTGCTTACACAGTTTTATTACTTAAAATAACCTGTTTTATAGCTTCAGGTTAATAGTCAAAACTCAAATAAATACAAAATTGCCATGACTTTTAATAAAGTCATGGCAAATAATTTAAGGAAGCATGGCTGTTGCTATTACTCAAGACTTTTTCAGAGATAAAGTCTTAAATTTTACACATAGGGATGTTACAGATTATTCATCTAGGCATTTTTCATGACCACCAGCCCGGATAATGAAATCATCAAAATCATTGTCGTTTTGATTCACTCTGGGAATTTGAGAGTTAGTATCATCCCAGCGAATAAGAGCACCACCATTAGCTAATGCCGAGAAACCACCGACAAATTTTGCTTGTCGGTTCCCAGCAGGATTTTTCACATCGGTAGAGTATACAACACCTACATTTCTTCCTCGAAACTGAGACTTCAAGTAAAAGCTGTATCTATTGCCAGCCTTGAAGCGGAATTGTGCGGTTCCAGGTGGTAGTACCGCTTTACCATTTCCTATAGTTCCTTGGAAGTCATTAGGGTTGTCAGTTAAACCATCAGAGGGCTGGTTTAAAGTCTGCTCATAGTCAGACATGCTTAAATCAGAAGGTTTAGCTTCCCCAATCAGATCGAATTCTTCTCCGGTAGTTTCATTTCTAACACCGAATACAGATTGGTAAGCACCGTAAGAGCGAACAAATTGAAATTGTACGATGGTATCGGTAGTAAAGAAGACACCGCTATTATCGAAAAATTCCTGAGATTGTGCTTGAACTGATACTGGAGTTTGAGCTTGTACTGGTGATGAGAAAACGCCCAAAATTCCTGCTGCAACTGCTCCGAAAACAATTTGTAAGCCGATACGATTAATCTGCATTTTTCTGACCATGACAACTCCTCAAAGTTTGAATTTTGTTGGTTACGGACGCAACAATCTACCAGGTACGTCTAATGATGCTAGTTTTTGTTGCTTCTACTTGTTGATTAACTTGATCTAAAAATGCTTTAGATTCATTCAACACAGTAGTTAGTTCTTCACACTTACCTGAAGGTTGTGTTGGACTAGGGCTAGGGCAACTCTGATTTGGATCTTTTTCACCCAAAGCAAAAGTACGTGGTTTTGTTGTTTCTGTACGGTGTTGATGTGAACCTTGACCAAGTAAGAAACCACGTACATTACATGGAGATGGAGTGCTATTGCATCCACAATTATTACAATTAACTAAAGCATCTGTTAGTTGGTCAGAAAGCTGAGAAGCTTGATCCAGAGTCTGGGGATTTAGTCCACCAAATTGTGTGAAGATGGGTGCTCCGTCAAATACATTGGTTCCGGTAATATTAGACAGATTACTACCAGTAATATTAGATAGATTACTACCAGAGGTATTAGAGTTATTCGATTGAGCGCTAGCGGAATCTGCTAAAAATCCACTAAAAGCTAATGATGTACCTACAATCAGACCAATTAATTTGCTTGTGTGCATAATTTTTACTCCTTTTTAAGTGCTGACGATTCGACCTAAAATTTAAATCCAAAGCCAGCGCCCATGACAAATCTGGCTCCATCATTGGCTCCGGGGCCTGGCCCTGCTATATCGCGCACTGCGGGAGTAATCACGAAGGGAATATTTTTAAAGGGTGCAATAGAAGCTCCTATTGCCAAATCTTGCCCAGTCCACTCTGTAATCAAGCTAGCTTGAGGATGTACGCGAACAGCAACATTACCAAAAACATTGAAGTTATCTTCGTCGTTGCTTATTGAATCCTCAGTGCGGAATTGTCCGTTACCAACACCTGCAGTTACTGCTATGCGGCTAAAAGGTTTATTGATATTTTCGTTGGTGCGAATGACCTTAGTTACAACTCCGTATAAAGAATTTTTAAAGTCATTAGTCGGAAGAGGATCGGGGTAGCTACCAATATTTAAAAAACCATTCATACCAACAGCAACAGCCAAATTATCCTTAATTTGGCGATGCAGTTTAACGTTAAAACCGCCAATCCCAAAGTCTCCAGAGCCACCAAAACTAGCAACAGTGTAGGACAACACAACACCTACGGATTTTTTGGCATCACCCAAGCCAACACCAAATACCATTTCACCATCATCAGAATCAGTAAATCTGGTACGCTCTTGATAATCACCTGCAACAAAGCCTGTATTCTGATCGGCACCATATCCCACAGGAATATAAATGCTCATACCAGGAGAGGAATAGAACGAGTCAAATTTGATTTTGTGTAAATCGCGCAGTTGTCTCTGTACTTCCTTGACTTCTTCTAAGTCAGGTTTTGATGGGTTCACACAACAGTTGTTTGCCACAACTGACTCTTGCGCCAAAACATAATTATCTTCCGCTGCTGGATACTCTGAAAGGGTTGCTCGATCAGTTTTGTCTAAAAAAACTACTACAGCTTTGGCTTCAGGAGAAGATACTTCTTGTCCTAATGATTCTGAAGAAGCCTTGTTGTTGAGTGTAAGCTTTAGCTCAGCTTCTTGGAATTGAGCCAAGTTTTGATCTGTAACACTCTTAAACTTAACGAATTCAGTAGATTTACTTGCTTTATCAAGATTAGAAAGAATTCCTGTTTGAGGAGATTCAGTAACAGATGACTGGTTGTTATCAGCCTCATCTACACCTTGAGCTGCAAATGCAGAATCTACAAAAACATTTGTAGCGAACAATAGAGAGGTTGCTAGGACATTAGTTAATAATCCTAGAACTAAATTATTCATAAGTTTGAGTATTGTTTACGTGAAAACTTGAGCTTAGACTCTCGTCTTTAAAAGATTTACAATTTTAAAATTGATAAAGATAGAGCTAATAGATACATTTAATATATAAAATAAACTTTCAATAAATAAATTTTTTTTATTTATTGAC
>JBCBQE010000528.1:0-5115 GCA_039820385.1 Cyanobacteria bacterium J06635_10 | reverse complement strand
CCCTAAATCGCCATAAGAGAAATTAAGAATGAGTTCTCTTATGGCGATTTAGGGAGTTTAACTCTATCTGAGCAAGCCAGAGATCGTGCAAGCAAGATTTTTATTGAGGGCGTCACCGATTTTTTTAATTCGATTGGTAGAAATCAGGAGATTACTGAGTTAGATCCATATATCAACTTTCTATCGATATCGTTCGAGCTCTTTTCTGCACAGAACCAGACTAATGAAGAAATTACTGATCTCCTTAATTCCATAAAATCAGAACTATATATAATTTTAGAAAATTTCTTTGAAGATATCCCTCCCGAACGATTGTCGCTATATACAGATACAGCAATATCTTTTCTTTTGCCGTTTGGTGCATCCCTTCAAAATGATAGTGAGAGCAGGATGAACTTGTACACCAAAGGCTTGGAATTAGTCGATAGTTTAGAATCGGAAGGCTTACTGGATAGCCTCTTGCAAAGCGAAGACAGGGAACCTGCTGATAAGATAATTCGAGACTTGAAAGATTTATTAAGAGCTTATCTAGTTGCCTCAAGAGCTGGAATACTTTACGAATCCAATAAATCAGGAGAAGCAATTCAAGAGTATAGCAAATCGATAGAAATAATCACTGGGTATGTTGAGGATAATGATGATAGCGAAATAACCTTTGAAAACATATTTGAAACATTTAATGAGCCAGTTCAGCAGCTTACAAATATTTTAGAATTACCAATTGATCAGTTAACTGAGCTTGGGAATGAAGAATTTAATGGGATTTTTAGTAACATTGCCTCCATGTTTTTTGACGATATATTAGCAGGCTCCAGCGCAGTCAAAATTTTCGGGGCATTCAACAATTTATTTGCAACTAGCTTGTACCCTGACTTACTGACCCGGCAGGGTGATATATTGTTTGCTGAGAACGAATATGAGGATGCCCTTAACCGATATACAAAAGCTGTATTCATATATATTAATGATACATTTAGATCACCAATTTCCTCAAGCGCAAATGTGTTATCGAAAATAGGTAAAGTGCATTATAAGCAAGGCAACTTTGAATCTGCAAAAGATTTCTTTGAAGCTTCAATAGCACTACTCGACAAGTATAGACCCATAAGGAAAAAGACTGATTTCAGCACTCTCATATCCGCCGACTATCAATACGGATACGGGTTTCAAAGTAAAAGCAGAGGAAATTTAGGAGTAGAGTTAGCACCAGAAAAATTAGGGTTCACAACTATAAAAGGGGGCAATGATTTCATACTCTCAAGCCCATGTACTGATGTGGACTCATATAGGCTGTGCAAGAGGCAATATTACGAGGGCTATATTAATTCATTAATGCATATGCATGAATTGAGCCTAGATAGTGGATGGGATAGTAAAGCTTTGGAGGCTGCAGAAGTCTATCACACTGATCAGCTTCTTGAATCAGATAGGCAAGATGGTTACCCAGGTAATAATCAGACTCAGCCAATAATCAATCTAGACAGATTTAGCCAAGAACTCATCGACGACCAAACTCACTTATTAGAATATTTTTTAAGTGAAGAAGAAAGCTATCTGTGGGTATTGTCTTCGGATAATCCACTTGAATATTATGTGCTTCCTCCAAGGGAAATCGTTGAGTCACAAGCACTTTCCTACTATGAGATGTTAACCACACCAAAGCTACGTGGGAGACCGAGAAAAACATCTACTGCTGGGAAGGATCTCTCAAAGTCTCTTTTGGGTGAAGCTATTAGTGAGATCAGAGAAGGACGAATCATAGTAGTCCCTGATGGCGTGTTGCATTATTTACCGTTTAGCTCCTTGCCAGAGCCATCAGAGCAAACCGTTGTAAATGATAGCTTTTCCACAAGAAGACTTGCTAGATATATGACTCCGCTAATTAAAGATCATGAAATTATAAACATACCGTCTGCTGCGTTACTACTTCATGCTAGGAACGGTCAGAGACAAGCAGACGAAATTGATCGGCATAGAAAAGTAGCTATTTTTTCTGATCCCATATTTAGCCATGAAGATCGGAGAATGGAAACTGTTCTCGATAGCCTTAATATAGATTACCAAACCGAAGCTTTCTACAATTCTCTTCCTGGTACAGTCCAGGAAGCAGAGAAAATAGCAAGCTTTCTCCCATCTGAAGAGACCGATGTATTTTCTGGCTTTGAAGCAAACCGAGAACGGCTAATGAGTGCAGATTTCAATTCTTATCAGGTTTTACACTTTGCAACTCACGGAATTTTCAACGAAGTTTCACCCTTGCGATCTGGATTTCTATTATCCGTATTTGATGAAGAGGGTCAAATTAAAACAAATTTAGTGAGAGCAGAAGACATGCCTCATATAAATTTTGATTCGACTGAACTAGTATTCTTAAGTAGCTGCCGTACTGCCGTCTCAAATGAGAGTAGCAATGAAGCAGTATCTGAGCTTATGAAGTCTTTAATAACATCTGGAGTGGATCGCATTATTGCCAGCTTATGGAGTATACCTGATGAAAGTGCAACCATTGAGCTTGTGGGTGAGTTTTATAAGCACTTATTTTCAGAAAACTTATCCAGTTCTCCGGCAAGTTCTTTGAGAGAAGCCCAACTCAGTATGTGGTCAGACTCTCAGTGGGAATCTCCGTACTTCTGGGCTGCATTCACAATATATGGAGATTGGCAAGACATTTCTAGAGATTCTCTGAACTAGAAATAGCAACACACTCGGCTTTATAGCCTACAATCTCAGTCACAGTTTCAGGAGATAATGCCGTCAAGCAGAGGGTTTCTAACCAAGCTTCTGAGTAAATGCCACTATTTGGATCAGATTGAAGCTCGATAATTTGCTGCAACATATCAAACCAAAGTAGGTTTTCGATAAAAATCTGAAGGCGTTGCTCGTCTTGCAAAGTATTATCGATAGTTACAGGTAGAGAATCTTCAGACTGCTTTTTAAGCCAACCATCCACATAAGGATTTTGAGACGCATTGTCTAAGCTACAAATAACAGTAAAAGTCCATCTGTATTCTTGATCATCCTCTAAGGGAGTGGTGATTTTAACAGGAATCAAGCCAGGCCCTTGCTCTAAGTCAATTTGATTTTGATGAACAGTCTCTTCATCAAGATCAACATTGAGTTCAGCCGTTAGTCCAAGACCTGGAGGAAAGGGAACATAGAAATATAGTGTAGGCATTGAACTAATCGTTTGTTCTAAGAAAGTAGAGTAGCTACTATCGTCACTAACTGGGACAATTGCAATTAGCTCTTCATCTGTAGCTGGGCATCCCTCTCGACTTCCTGAACCACGGCCAGTTGTATCAGCTATTTTGTTTCTTCCAGGTTGACCAAATATTCTTGCTATTCTCTGACCAATAGTTGGTCTATTTGGCGCATTTTGTTGCTTTAGCCCCGATACATCTGCAGGTAAGGCCGCAAGGTTGATTAAATTAAAATTGACCGCGAAAAAGATAGTCGAAACAATCAATGCGTTTTTCATAATAAATATAGATCTTATTTGATATCCTTAGCTAAACTTAGACCATAAACTTGAGTCACTACCATACAGATACTTGAAGAAATCATTATTATATAGATGGGAATCCATACATTTAGCCAGATCATAGCAACTAGAGAAAAAGCAAATAAACCAAATTCTAGAATAAACGCTGCAGCAAATAATAGAAAACGATGATTCCCAAGTCTTATAGTCAGTGCTGTCGAGAAGCTACATATCAAAAAAACAGAGAATAGAATTATCGGCTGAACAATAGTAGTTAGCACTCTATCATCTTGTCTTTTTTCGTCCATTCGATCTATAAAGTCGCTTGTGATGTGAGCCTGAACAAATATTCTTTTTGTTTCTCCATATGGAGTCTTAACCGGACTTGGTGCCTCGGTTTCTGCCGAAATTCCAATCAAGATGACTCGATCTGTAAAGATGCTTGCATCAAAATCTGCACTCATCACCTCTGAGAAATCAAATCGGTTATTTGTTATGTCCTTCAGATCGTTCCGGACTGGTCTATAGTTTATTAAAACTTGAAAGCCAGAGCTATCTAGTCCTTGATAAGCACCGTAAAAAGGAACTAAAAGTCTGTTTAAG
The DNA here is from genome assembly GCA_039820385.1 of Cyanobacteria bacterium J06635_10. Taxonomy (GTDB): domain Bacteria; phylum Cyanobacteriota; class Cyanobacteriia; order Cyanobacteriales; family Nostocaceae; genus Rivularia. The sequence goes on along the minus strand of JBCBQE010000528.1, from coordinate 1,031 downwards.
ACATTTCTTCTGTAACCACTTTCTTCAATCTGCCCTAGGCTTGATATTTCTGATAATTCAAAATCCAGGTATTTTGATGCTAATAAAAAACTAAAGGAAAAATTGCTAGCACATTTACTATCATTAGCATTTTCTATTCCTATATATGCTCTCCGAACTGTCTGGTCATAGTCATAGAGAAAGTTATTGAATCCAACACGATTCTGAGCTCTTTTCAGCCAATCAGGCCCTTTCCAACCTTCACTTGAAAAGCCTGCTTTTTCGCAGACTAGCAATACGTTATCTCTTTCTTCAAGCAAAGAGTACAGAGGATCAAAAGATTCTCCATATGGTCTGAAGATATCGAGCCCAACAGCTTTAGGCTGATGCAGTAAAACTTTCTGTAATAGGAGAACTAATTCTCGATCAGAGTATGAACCAAGCTTCTGATTTTCGCCCGCAGCATCTTGTCGGTCATAGTCACCATCAGATGCAGATATGATTACAAGATGTTCATCCGGACTAACTTCAGCTCTTGAACGTAAAAGATAATCGTAGTGTGAAAGCTCAAGATCCTCAAATAGCCCTAAAACTCTAGCTATAACGAGAGCCAAGCAAATAAAAAAATTAATTGAGAAAACAGCTACAGTTTCTACTCGACTAAAAGCTATTTTTCTTCCATTTCTGGCAGCTAAGTTAATAAGAAATCTATTAACTGTAAGATCACCAGCCGAGACATAAGCATCTCGGCCTGCTGAGGTTGCTTGCACATTTCCAGAATTGCTTTCCGCGCTCACGTGAACGCTTTTCTCATCGCTATCGTCTGGGCTATGATGCTTATTGCTGCTCATTGAATCGTATTTTGGGAAATTTAGGAGAGCAAATCATCGCTTTAGAAAAAGCTTGCAAATGCTATACCCAGCCATCCAGCAAGCTTAATCACTGGATCTCTCAATTTTTGTATTAAAGTCTTTGCCTCATCTGTCGTTTCACTTAAGCTTTTAATAAGCTCAATTGCGTTCTTAAGATTATCAGCAATTTTATCTTTCTTT
>JBCBQE010000527.1:0-5130 GCA_039820385.1 Cyanobacteria bacterium J06635_10 | reverse complement strand
CGAAAAAAATAGTAGGTTGGTGCGTGACGGTAATACTAACTCAATAGATTGAATTTGAAAATTTATCCTAAGTGTCACACACCCGAAGTAAGAATTAAACTATTGTTGGTGCGTGACGGTAATACCAAATTATTGCATTAACCTTGAAAGTTTCTCGTGACCGTCACACACCCGAAGTAAGGATTAAATCACGGGACAATGCCCAATGCCCCATTCCCAATTACAAAACTTTATGAGTATGGGAATGCTGCTTCACGTTGTCATCTTTGCTAACTACTCTCTGAGCGTTTAATACTCGTTTTTTTTCTGTGGAGTATTTAAAGTCACTGTAAGTAGTACCTAAAGGGATTAGAGATTTTGCTTCTTCCTTGCGCTTGTAGGTGCGTGCTGCTGCAAATACTCTTTCGCTAAAGTCGTGGGCTATTTGTGCCGAATCATCTAATTCTGGTGGTAAGGCAGGTGTTTCACCATCTAAGATGCTTCCTAATGTTGTGGCTACGGCTGATTTGTAGGAAGTGGGAATACCTTTGAAGAGTGATTCTAAGGAAGCTGAGGTGATGGGTTCCACAACGTCAACTTGGTGCACTTCGCCGTCTTCTTTGACGAAGCAGGTTGCTAAACCGATGACTATGTAATCATCTGTGGCTAAATCGGGAGCGTCAGGATAAGAAGTTGTATTTGCCATTTGGTTACTTTTCTCAAGTTTGATCAACTGTTATTGAATGATCGATAAAAATATGTATTGCTTGAAAGCATTCTACCAGTTGCGATCGCACTGAAGGGGGGTAGCGTTTTAAATTGCAATTATTTGTTATTTTCTGGAATTGATTGTGAAGCTTTGGTATCTATGATTAATTTCCAAGGTAAGAGTGTAATTACACGCTTTACTTGGGTTTTGCAGTGTCAAGGGTTCCCTTGACGGATGGTGAATCTTAACACGGGGGCAGCCATCAAAAGCGGACGTACGTACTATCAATCTATTTTATAGAGCTAACTACTCAGGCAGGATGATATGAAGATTAACTTATTTTCAACATTCGGTAACAAGCAAACTAAGGATATCAGCCAATCTAGAGCTGTGAAGTTTACTGTTCATGACCATAGCTATGAGGATAGTAATAGTCAATTGTACGCTTACGAAGATAAAGATTTACGCTCTTGTGCTTTAAAGTCAGCTAAAACGGGTAATTATCGTTTTGCAATCGCCGCTTTAAGTCTTTTAATTCAGCGCCATCCGGATAATGCAATTGATTACAATAATCGTGGTTTGGTTTATTTTCGCAGTGGTGAAATGCAAAAAGCAGTTCGGGATTTGAACAAGGCGCTACAACTAAATCCTGGATTGGCTAGTGCTTATAATAACCGAGCAAATTATTATGCTGTGATTGGAGATTTAGAAGCAGCATTAGCAGATTATGAAAAAGCTTTAGATTTTAATCCCACTCACGTTAGAGCTTGGATTAATCGAGGTATTACTTTACGGGATCTCGGAGAATATAACGAAGCCATTGATAATTTTGAAACAGCACTATTTTTTGGCGAATTACAAAGTCACATTTTGGCTGAAAAAGCCAGAACTTACCATCTTTGGGGTGAATGGAATTGTGCGATCGCCGATTACTATCGCGCTTTAGAAAAATTAGCAACTCCTGATAATGAAACTGATAAGCAAACACTTAATTTACGTTTACAAATCGAAAATTGGCTAAACGAGTTACTGGTTCCCACGAATCAGGAATATTAAATCTGAATTTAGTATACAAATAATAGTCCTAAGCACAATTACTCATTTTAAATGGAGACCGATCGCACGTCTAGTTTAGGATTAGATAATACATCAATATGTCGGAGGTTGCTAACAGCTAATAGATGATAACTATATAGTGAGTGGTCTTATTAACTAAGGACTGGTTATTAACTATTAGCTGTTAGCTGTTTAATTTATTTTGAGAGATTATATGCAGGTAAAGAGGAATCACGTTTATTTAATACAATAATAATATTTCCTCTAAGTATTAGGGTTTAGATTCTCTAATTTCAGCCGGTGTTGTATTATTTGTCAATATAATTCTTTTTTTATTGGAGGGTATTCGATTTCCCTGCTGTTGCATAATGTTACTAGCTTGACGAGAATCAAAAGTATTACTAAATTCCGATCTTAGTTTGTTGACACGTTCTTGAGCAGTCTTAACTTCAGTACGCATTTGTCGTAACTTTTCTTGTCCTGACCAATGATGAGGTAAAAGCTGGCTTAAAGCCGATATTGCTACTGCGGAAATCGCTAAATTAACTCCTATTTTTACTGTTGTTTCCAATGCCATTACTTCATATGAACGTTGCCGCAGGTGCCGCTTTGGTCGAGGAACAGTCCTACGCTGCTGTATCGGTTGAACTTCCTCTCTTGTCGATTGAATTGCGTTCATGATAATAGACTTAATCTGTTCAAAAACAACGAATACTTAGTAAATATCTAACTAAAGCTATTTACAGTTTTCATGTGATGCCATCTTACTTCATTTTTATCAAACTGCTACACTTAGAAGCTTAGTAAAAAATAATCCTGGAACTTGTAAGTGTGTTTTCTTAAGTAACTTACAAGTAAAAGTTACATGATTCCGGAAAATACACTTAGTGTTACCAGGATTACAAACTCTACGCTAGGTTCAATAACTAAAAATTAATTTACTTGTAGAGTTCTGTTGCTAAACGCCAAGCTAAAAAACCTGGAATAATTGCTACAACTAAAGCGATATAGACTTGAGTGTCTGAAATTGACATGTGAAGAAATCTCCCAATCTAACTAAACGATATAATACTTCGTTTTCTACTTTTCCCTGTTTTGCCCAAATTGTGAAATAACTTGTTACAAGATGCAACAATTGGAATGGCAAAATAGGAATTGGGCATGGGGCATTGATATACACCTGCGCCGGCGGAGCAAGTAATGATTGATAAAAAATGTATTTAGGCATAGATTTTGGAACTTCTGGCGCTAGAGGTGTGGCGATCGATTCGGCATTTAATATTCTGGCGGAGGTGCGATACCCTTTTAAAGCCTATGAAGAGAGTGGTTTAACAAATTGTTGGCAAACTGCTTTATTTAGCCTTTTAGAGCAAATTGATGGGGAATTACGGCAAGAAATCACCCGCATTGCCATTAACGGTACTTCTTCTACTGTTTTGCTATGCGATGCCCAGGGTAATCCTGTTGATGCACCTTTGCTCTACAACGATGCACGAGGAGGGGTGATGCGAGAAAAATTAAAAAACATCGCGCCACCGAATCATACTGTATTAAGTGCTACTTCTAGCCTTGTAAAGCTGCTATGGATGATGCAGTTACCTTCTTTTACAAAAGCCAAATATTTTCTACATCAAGCAGATTGGTTGGGGTTTCTTTTGCATGGGAAGCTAGGTATTAGCGATTATCACAATGCTTTGAAACTTGGTTACGATGTGGAAGCATTGCAATATCCAGAATGGTTTAACAAACTACAAATATCAATTCATCTACCAAAAGTCATAATTCCGGGAAATCCTATAGGAGAATTGCGCTCCGATATTGCTGCGAAATATAATTTTCCCAAAAATTGCTTGGTTTGTGCGGGTACGACAGATAGTATTGCAGCATTTATCGCTAGTGGAGCAAAGTCTCCCGGTGAAGCGGTGACATCTTTGGGTTCTACATTAGTTTTAAAACTTTTAAGTCGTACTCGTGTAGATAATTCCAAGTACGGGATTTATAGCCATCGTTTCGGGGATTTATGGTTAACTGGAGGCGCTTCTAATACGGGGGGTGCTGTATTAAAGCAATTTTTCACGGCGGATGAATTGGAAAATCTGAGCCGGGAAATAGATGTTATGAAACCAAGTGAATTGGATTATTATCCATTATTAAAACCTGGAGAAAGGTTTCCAATTAATGACCCCAATTTACCACCTCAACTAGAACCACGTCCCGATAATTCAGTACAATTTCTCCATGGTTTGTTAGAAAGCATCGCCAAAATAGAAGCGCGGGGATATAAGTTATTACAAGAGCTTGGAACAGATAATTTACATCGTGTTTATACGGCTGGTGGTGGTGCAAAAAATCGCATTTGGAGTGACATTCGTCAGCAATATTTAGGAGTTCCGGTAGTTGATTCTACAAATACAGAAGCTGCTTATGGTAGTGCTTTATTGGCGATGTACGGTTTAAAAGTTAGGAGCTCGCGGAGTTAGGAATTAGGAGCTCGCGGAGTTGGGAGTTGGGAGCTCGCGGAGTTAGGAATTAGGAGCTCGCGGAGTTAGGAGTAATAGCATAAAACGTTCTACTATATAATAGGTAATTAGCCGGACTTGATCCGGACTTACGCAATTGTCACAATATCCTGATGGTGCGTGACGCTACAAGCTTGATTACTTCGTTCAAATTCAGACATAGCGTCACGTGCCCCTACAAGGAAAATATGCCAGTTGCGTAAGTCCTATTTAAATCAAAATATAAATTTAAAACTAACCCAAATGATTCTCTAACATCGTCGCAATAACTTCTGGATGAATCTTTCGATATTCTTTTTTACCCAATTTCAATATACAATCGGGTGAACTGCAAGATTTTAAACAGCCTGTCTGCTCTATAGCAACTTTTTCATAGAGTCCTCTTTCCCGTAAAATCTTTTCTAATTCTGGTAAAATATTTTGGCTGCTTCTTTTACGACAAGTAGGCTTTTTACAGACTAAAATTTTTGGCTTACTTTGAGACGAAACTCTTTGTTTGGGACAATTTTGGATTTGTTTTATCCCATAAACTTTTAATTTTAATTTTCCATTACTTAAATTTAACTTCGTAACTCCAAAAACATTGATTTCCTGTCCTGGTGTTAATAATGAAGCTACAGATTCTCGCAAAATTTTGGGAAGTTTTAGCTTGATGACTCCATTATGAGCGATCAATTCTAAAAATTTCGGTTTTTCTGGCTTTTTCCCACTAAAACAAATAAATTCGCCTTTAAGATTAAATTCTGATAATGTCCGGTAATTGTCAGCCATTTCGATTTTGGATTTTAGATTTTAGATTCATCAGCACGATTAAGCAGCTAAAAATGCTTATCTTTTAATTCAAGTTTTTGCTGCCGTTTTCGGGAT
>JBCBQE010000526.1:0-5141 GCA_039820385.1 Cyanobacteria bacterium J06635_10 | reverse complement strand
TATCTGCTCCCAACTCAACAAATAATTGTGTCTGGTTGCTACCTCTACGAAGGGATTTATGTAGGGGTGTTTCACCATTATTATTTTTCGCGTTAATATCTGCTCCTGATTTTACTAAAAGTTTAATAATATCACTGTTTTGATTAGCATTCATCGCAGCTATATGTAGGGGTGTTTCGCCATGTTTATCTTTAGCGTTGACATTTGCTCCATTCTCAATCATTAATTGAATTATATGTATATTGCTAAATCCTTCCGCTGCTAATATTAAGGGTGTTTTAGCATTTGATGCGGCTCTTTCATCAATTTTGGCTCCTTTTTTAATCAAATATTCAATTATATATTTATGATGTTCTTTTGCTGCTAAATGTAATGGATTGTAGCCACGATTATTTTTAAGTTCAATATCTGCACCTTTTTTTACTAGGAGTTTAACAATAGCAAGTCTGATTTTTTCATTTTGAGCGTTAAAATCGAATTGATTATTAATCAAAGATTTAATATCTAAATTTTTCCGAGTTTTTTGGTTGATTTGAGATATCAAATGTAGGGGAGTATTGCCAAATTTATCTTTGGCATTAACATTTGCTTGGTGGGATAACAAAACTTCTACAATTTCTTTCTGATAATTAATTGCTGCATAGTGTAATGGAGTCTGATATTCAAAATTTATCCTGTTAACGTCAGCACCTTTTGCAATTAAAAATTGTACCCAATCGACAGAATTAACACGGTGTAACGCACTATCCGGATTAGCTCCTTTAGATATAAGAAGCTCTGCTGCCGATTGAGAATTCTGTTTAATTGCACAAACTAATAAACTCTTAAAATTTTGATCTTTAGAATATCGAGCAAAATCCAGATTGGGATTCCCTCCTTGATTGATATAATCTCTTATCTCATCAACATTAGAGCAGATGCCTATCTTAGGTGTAAAACCGAGTTTATCTAAAATAGTCCATTTGTAATTCTGAAAAATACTAGCTGTGAAAACTGTTGCGAAACCGAAACCGATTGCAGCTTTGAATAACATGGGTTTTTTCGGTGCTGTAATTATCTTTCGTCTACCCCACAATACCTCTAAAGCTGTTTTCGCTGAAGAAAAACGTTCATCCAAATCTGGAGAGAGCATTTTTTCTAACCAGTCTGCAAAATTCTCTGATATTTGTACCCAGGAGCGAAAGTCGATTTTTAAACCATCTGTAGGAAAGTCTGCGGCTTCTCGATGTGTCAAGAGAAACAATAAGGTTGCGGCTAAACCATATAAGTCTGTAGCAGGTACGGCTTTTCCTTGAAATTGCTCTGGTGCCATATAACCGTAAGTACCTATTACCGTACTACCACTCATGGAGGTACTATAATAAGTATGTTTTACGGCACCAAAGTCTACTAAAAATACTTTCCCGTCTTGATTGTGAATAATATTTTGTGGTTTTATATCTCGGTGAATAACTGGAGGTTTGAGGGAGTGCAAGTAAATTAAAATTTCTAAGATTTGTGTGGCGATATTTCGTACTTGTTTCTCATTAGTGCGCCAATTATTTTTGACAAGGAAAGCTAAAGAGTTACCTGGTGCGAGTTGCTGAGCTATATAAAAATTATGTTCACCCAAAGTATTGGTATCGAAGTATTGTAAATAGCGGGGAATTGCCGGATGATTGAGTTGAGAAAGAATTTTTGCTTCTCTCTCAAATAATTCCATTGCTTTCCAATTGTTAATTCTATGTAGGGATAATGCTTTTAAAGCAATGGTTTGATGGTTTTGTAAATCAAGAGCGAGATAGGTTATTCCACTTCCACCTTCTCCCAAAGTTTTGATGATGCGATACCTTTGAGCAATTATATTGTCTGGTTGATGTAGCGGCTGCATAATATCATGTTCGTTTAAACTACCATTCTGCTCACGGAGTTAAGAGTTAGGAGTTAAGAGTTAGGAGTAATAGCATTTTACATTCGACTATATAATTAAGTAATTAGTCGGACTTGATATAACAATTAAAGTTGAGCGGCAAGTTGAATTGTAGGGATTGTCTGTTGAATACTGCTTAAAAAGCCGACATACATTAATTCAACGCTCATTGTGCACGAGAGCCAATGCAGGTAAATTCATCAACATACTAGTCTTCCCTAAGGATATGAAGCGTCGCGGAATGATGCGATCGCAACATTTATATTTTTCTATTACTTGCCGACCTTAGATTAGGCTCGTAATGACTAAAAATATATTAATTAATTTAATATATTATCTTTTGTACTTTGTCTCAGATTGCTTTGCGATTGTATCACATTATTATTTTATTTGTAAAAAAACTTATTTTCTAGATTCTATATTTTATATTTAAATACGTAAAAATAAATTTTATCTATTGATAATAGATTTATCTGTGTAACCGCGTAAGTAACAAATCTACTTCCTTTATCCGCAATATTGCCAAAACGATCGCAAAAACGATCGAACCACAGATTGTAGATACACTTAATTGAACTAAATCAAATACTAATCCTTCAACTTGCCAAATTCTGGCAATTCCCCAACTTGTAACCCAAGCTATACAACCGCTAACTGCACTTCCTACTATCAAACTGAAAATTGGTAAACAAAATGAGCGCCAAGGTAAACCATTGAGTTGGCGATGTAGATAAATCAACAGCATCCCTGTGGCAATTAAATTCACTCCCATGGAAGCAAATACTAAACCCGATATACCAAAGCTTTTGACTAAAAGGCAATCCAAACCAACGTTAAGCAAAATATTTAATCCACTGATGCGAAACGGGGTTTTAGCATCATTCAAGGCGTAACATACCCTGGTTAATATCTGTCTGCTTACGCTGGGAAACATTCCCAAACTATAAGCTACCAAAACAGATGACACCATTTCCACTGCTGCGCTATCAAATGCTTGAGGTTGATAAACTATCTTGACGATGGGAGTCGCTAGCGCCATCATCAAAGTACTCAAAGGTAAAATTATCAAAGCTGTAATTACAATACTTTGACGAATTTGTTCTTTTAGTTGCTGCCATTCACCAGCTGTGGCGAGTCGAGAAAATCTTGGTAGTAAGGGAACTAATAATATACTCGAAAGCAATCCTCTCGGCGTTTGTGAGAGTAATTCTGCATAGCTCAGAGTTGCAGCGGCTTGAGGAATATAAGGTATACCTAATTGTTCTAAAATCGCTGGAGCTAAAGCTGTACGATTACGCGATATTGCTCTTACTCAAAGATTCCAAATGAATTCTGGTAACTGATTTTGTCGCCATCTTTCAAGTAAAGCATCTAATGTGCCAATTAAATCGACATCGTAACCTAAAGCTTTTAAATGAGTCGCCACAGCTTCTATTTCTTCTGTTTCGCGTCAGTGGTAATGGCTTTCTTACCTAGCGCTAGGGTTTGACTCTCGAATAAAATTCCGATTTTTAACATTTTTTAAACGCTTTGGGCGCTGAGTCAACGCAAAGGTACGCTGAGTTTTTTTTGAGCTTGCACAATTATATCGGGAGTTTGATAAGTCTAGGCCATGGGTAGGGTTTAATTTTAATCCCTAAGCTGCTTCACCCAATTAATCACTGTATTATGGGAAATCCCTGTTTTTCTCTCAATCCCTCGAAAACTCATCCCTTCTCTATACAAATCCAAACATCGCTGTTTTACTTCTTCTGGATAACCTTTTGGCGAATAAGTCTCTAAAAACTGTTTTCCACATTCTTTGCAAATATAACGCTGTTTGCGATCGCGATGACCATTTTTAGAAATATTTTGCGATCGACATTGCGGACATTTCTGCTTTTCCTCCTTATCCTGTGCAAAGTTTTTCATCCATGTTTTATGCATTATTTCATCCCCAACATAGGGATGTAGATAAGCTGTAATTAAATCTTTGACTTGAGAAATAATTTGTTGACGGTAGGTTTCATCACTACGTAAAGCAAGTAATAACAATGCATTTCCCGATTGCGTACACACATCGGCGATTAAATGACACGAATGAGCAGTCAAACTAGGATTGCGTAAGGAAAGAACTTTTGCAAGCCCATTGACAAATTCTTGAGTAAAGCTTTCGTCAATAGATTTAAAAATAGTAGAATTTGTGAAATATTGGATGAACATGACTTTGGGAGCAGGATTCTCAAAGAATTTCACGCATTTGTCTACCATCTGCGCGATAAACTCTTCCAAAGGTAGTTGAGCCATTTCTGAAGCAAACATTTGACTACCTAAAATACGCCCTTGTTGGATATGACGTAATTCTAAGGCGTGAAAAATCGCTAATTTATCGGGGAAGAATTGATAAAGGGAACCAATTGCGGTATCGGCACGAGTTGCAATGTCATGAGTTGTGGCAGCATCGAAACCTACCTCTAAAAATACTTCTGCTGCTGTATCTAATATTTTATTGACGCGCTCTTGACTGCGCTTTTGCTTTGGTTGACGGCGCATTGATGGTTTTTCGTCTGTCATTTATTTAACTATTTTCTTATTTACCCTTGACAAATATGAAACATTTGTCATATTTTTAATTCAGCGAAACACGAATAATTGATCGCGTTTTTTCGGTACTTAGAAGAATTCTAAAGGTACCCCATCTTAATATGCAATTTAGAGAGTAAAAATATGAAACCGATTTTACCTGGCGCACCTTGGTTAATTGCTCACAAGTCGATGTTGGGAGTCAATAAGCCGCATAAAATCACTTTAAACGGTAAGGATTATGTGATTTGGCTTAGTGTTGCAGGAGAAGTCTTTGGGCTAGATAATATTTGTCCCCATATGCAAGCACCTTTATCGAATGGGTGGGTTTGCTCAGAAAGAAATACGATTGCTTGTCCTTTTCATGCTTTAGAATTTGATGGGAAAGGTAGACTTTATCAAGATGGGAAGTTTAACAATCAACCTTTAGCTCAATCTCTGAAATTAGAAGTTATTGGTAATTATATTTGGACTTATGGTGGATTTGAGCCAAAACAAGACATTCCAGAATTGCATCAAAAAATTGCTTCGGAATATGATTTTTTAGGTATTACAGGGGAAAAGGATATTCGAGGTGATTTCTTAAATAATCTGTTGATTATGTATGATTTTAATCATCAAAATGGAACTCACCGCGACTTATTCCAAATAGTCGCGAATAAAGTCACCG
>JBCBQE010000525.1:0-5166 GCA_039820385.1 Cyanobacteria bacterium J06635_10 | reverse complement strand
GGGGAGGCAAAAAGGGGTGTAGATTTTCTTCCCCCTTTATTGCCGTTGCTGTGACACTTTGCTTCGTTTTTAACCAAATAATAAGGCTTGTGGTGTCACGCACCATCCGAGGTGTGTTGGGTTGAACGAAGTGAAACCCAACCTACGCCTACGCCATAGGTAATTTTCCACCGGGAAGGGAGTAAGATTGCTTTGCTACATTCCATTTCGTAAACTTAATGACATAAATAATGAAGGCATATTGAAAAAGATTGAGAACAAATTACCAATCCCAATCATTGTCAAAATCGTCTTCATCGTCATCAAAATCTTCATCATCATCAAAGTCGTCATCTTCGCTTGTCCCTTCTTTTCCTTCTAAGGATGCTTGAGCAATAATCCACGCTTCTGCTGCATCCAGGAAGTTCTCAAATTCTCCTTCTATGACGGTGCCATGTTCATTAAACCCGGCAATCCACTGAAATATTTTGTTTCCTTCCACCGCACAAGTACGGAGCACAACTGTAGGGATACTCACCCCTAAATCTTCTTTCCCTACTTTTTCAATCACCGTCCAAATACTCTTACGTCGTCCCCCAAAATCGTTGAGAATTTCTTCTGCTTTCAGAATTTCCATCGCTTCTTGTAAATGAGCATAATCCTCAGTCACTTGTAGGTGAGACATCCCAGTCATAAAATCAGTGAGGTTATACTGCAAGTTTTTCGTGGCTTGTTCGATGGGAGCACGAGAAACCTTACTGTCATACCAATCGCTGTCACTACCTTCTGATTTACGGATGTATTCCGCAGCTTCGGACATTAACTTATGCCACAGATTGGGAAAACTCTTATTTACCACCATATTCGACAGTAAACGACCATTACCTCTATTTAAAACCCTTCGGTACAACATTGCTCGTTCTTCCGGGGTAGAGCGCTCATCCCGTAACTTATGGAAACGATAGAGATTCGCTGCAGTGTCACCATCGGGAACATCTAAAGATCCACTAGCCCATCGTAAAACCAGCGCATTCACCACATCAAACACCCGCATCTGTTCGCCAATGTAGTAGAGATAATCCAAAGCTCCAGCAGCACGAATATTAGTGGGAAGAATACCTTGGGCTTCAATAGTTTCAAAGCTATCAACGGAGAAATCCCAAGTTATTACCCCTCCTTTGATACGGGCTGTATCAATGGGGTCTTCCGTAATGGTGCCTAATTTTACAGATTCGTTATAAGCAAGAAGAAAATACTTATCATAATCTCCATTATTAAACTCCTCATCGGAATTCATCTGCACCCCTATTTTGACTAAATAGTCAATCATTCCTTGGCGAATGGTAGAGGTAAATGCAGAAGCTGAGATTTGACTGCGTTCTTCTTCTATATATAGGTCTAGATAATGGGGAATTTTCCCTTCTGTATAGATGGTGGTGAGAATATTATTAATCGCAGGTTCAACTTGTCCATAACGAATGGTTAAACCGCTCTCAAGAGTCAGATCGTCGAGACTATTCCACCGAATATCGTCGTTGCTGATGTTAATATGTTTATCATTGAGGTATTCGCTCACCATTCGAGCTAGAAAGTAACTCCGAGGTATATCGGAGACAGCTCGTAAAACTGAGCTATATAACCCTTCTAAATCATCGGCCGCAACACCATCCCCTAGAATGGAAAATTTAATTAACGACGCATAAATATTCTTATTTGACAAAAGTAGTCGCAAAGTTTCATCAATTCCCGAACTATTAAAGCGGGATGATAAACTCGCTATCGTACCAGAATTTCCTAGACTAATGACATAATTTTGTGCATCAGAATAGCTGACATTGTTTGTATCTTGTTCTCCACTTACATAAGAACTTTCGGTTAGTTCTAATGCCTCTTCAGCGTAAGCATCTAAATTAACGTTAGGGGGATAAATATTAAGAATGTTAGCGGAAGTTGCTGTGTTACTCATAATGAAGTTTCTCCGTCATTCAATTTTGGATTTTGGATTTTGGATTTTGGATTGACCCCATGTCTAAAGCCAGGGGCTTGAGATAATGATTATTTGTTTGTTTTTCTCCACAGATAAATTCGGGTGCTTCTATCTGTGTTTATTTTTCGGTCAAAAATAGAAATCAAATTCTTGTGTTGAATTATGAAAGTTGAAATGATGTATTTGCTATATTTACGTGGTAGCAGAAGTTGAACTTTATGTAGATGACTTTAAACCAAACTTTTCTTTAACTAAGTCCCAATTATCAACTTCATCTGCTGTTTGTATTTCGTTATTTGCACTCAAAAAGATATTCTCAACTGCGTTCCAGTTATCAATTTGTGCTTCTTCTGTGGATTCTTCGATTTCATCAGAGGTTCCTTCTGTTAAGTCTTCCTCAACTTCACCTGTTGTTTGTGTTCCGCTACTTGTACCTAAAAAGATAGTTTTAATTGTGTCCCAGTTATCAATTTGTTCTTCTTCTGTGGATTCTTCAATTTCATCAGAGGTTTCTTGGGCTAATTTTGCTTCTAGTTCTTGAATACGAGCATTAAGCTCAATCAAATTATCATGAATAGGTAATCTTATAACTTTAATTGAAGCAGGTATATCGAATATAGTTTTACCAATTTCCTCTGTGTTTAAAGTAGTATCTCCTCCTGGTTCAGGATTAATCATCACTTCCATCCCAGGGGGAACTTCTCTTATTAGAAAATTTTCTTCTATGTTAAGCGTAAACGACGGATCTTTTGAGATTCTATCATTTTCTGATGGAAAATAAAAATATTCTACTTCCCCTAGCTGTATCAATGTCGTTTGTGCCATTCCTCCTGGTGCAGATTTTATTAGTCCATCTTCTGTTGTAACTTGTGATGGTTCGTAGGTTTCTGTCAAATATTGCTCAATCATTACCTCTGATGGTATTCTTGTCACTTTAATTGAAGAAACTCCATTACTGAAATCAAAATCAAAATTAGGAGTATCCTGCCATAAGACTTGAAAATCTCCTTGAAAATTTCCTCCTTCGTAGAAAGTAACAATCATTCCCGGAGGAATCATCACTGAACTGATAAGTTTATCTCCAATAGTTAAATTACTTGTATTGTAATCTCCGATTTCTAATTCCTGACTATTCCCATCGTAGTTATAATGTTCATAAACTATGATTTTATTTTCGTATCTAACTTTGATAGACAAAACTTCAGCTATATTTAATCCAAGCAGTTCCAAGTTAGAAATACTCTGTCGTAAAATCCTAGGAGTCCCTCCAAAATTATTTTCTGAATATAAATAAATAACCATTCCATTAGGAATTTTTATCGAACCATAATCAAGATCGACCGTATCTACAAAGTCCACTAAAAAAATAGAAGAACCGTAATCTCCGATATATAAACCTATAGAGGCACCATCGAATTTTTCTTGGTAGTCCACATCTGAGTAAATTGTGATCTTGTCGTTTGTGGCATCGCTCATAATATCAACTCCTAAATGCAGTAATTTGTTCTAGCTAAGTTTGTAATCGAGTAAACGTAAAGCATCTTGTAAATTCAACTGTCCAAAACCCGCTTTTTTATGCTTAAATCGGCTGTCTATTTTGTCAGATGAATGTTTCAATAGATATTTCACTTGATGATCTACAAGCTTTACTCCTTTTTCTAAAGCATAGGATTTGAGTAAGGCGATCGCTCCAGCAACAAAGGGAGATGCATGAGAAGTCCCTGTAGAAAAGGCATACTCATTATTAATATGGGTACTGTAAATATCAGTACCAGGAGCAATCAAATCAACTTGTTTGCCGTAAGTAGAAAATGATGCAACTCTCCTTGTCTCATCGGCTGCTCCCACAGCAATTACATGTGGCAATGCACCTGGATAATACAGCTTTTCTCTTCCATCATTTCCTGATGCCGCTACAATTGTTACGTTTCTTAATTTAGCGTAATCTACTACTTCCTGATGGGGTAAACCACCACCAGTATGCTCAATTCCCAGACTCATATTAATCACATTGGCACCGCGATCGATAGCCCATTTAATCCCTGCATTAATATTGTCAACTAATCCCGCACCCACCTTTTTACCACCGCGCTGCATAGCTCCAAGCACCCGCACCGGTAAAATTCGACATTTGGGAACCACTCCCACAGGCATATTAATCCCTTTTCCAGCAATGATTCCAGCAACATGAGTTCCATGTCCCACCTCATCTTCAGGGATTTCATCGTAGTCTAAATAATCCCCAACAAACTGATTTGCACCATCAATGATGTTTACAAAATCGTATCCTGGTAATAAATTATCTTTATATTCAGAGTGGTCTAGATCCAGCCCAGTATCCAGAACAGCAACAATAATTCTGGGGTCTCCCTGACTAAATTGATGCGCTTTATGTAAATAAATAGCTTGACGAGAGCGTCTATCTGTGTTCAGACTCATTTGCATCACTTCCATCGAAGGTAAATCAGACTGACCGATTCTAGCGATGCTGACTTCTTCAACAATAGGTAGAAGAGAGATTTCTGCAATCAAAAGCGGGGGAATAGAAGTATTTCGCTGCAAAATCAACCGATAAATTCGGTTCAAACCGCTATTAATTTCCGTGGTATCCCAAGTTTTAAGGGCAGGTTTATATTCTCTTGTTTGCCAAACTGGCAGATTAAATTTAGATAGAATACGGTCAATTTCAGGCTCTATACTAATTTGAGCCATAGGCTTATCGTGAATAATATCCTGCCAGTAGGGAATTTTAGTTACTGTTGCTTCTCGTGCTAACTTCAGTTTGAGATGTTGTTTCATTTTACCCTGTCATTGCTCCCGCTCGGAGGTAAAGCTGATTATTAACTTCCAGTCAAAGGAAATTATCACAAACCTGACCAAATTGTTTTTAATGTAACACTGCTGGGATTCAATAGAATATTATGAAGAAATATTTCAAAACAATCATTACCGCTTTTTACCATTGCGATCGCACTTTTCTGTAATGACAAAGGGGTGCTTTCGAGTTATAGTATTTCCTTTTCGGTGCCACTTACTAATAGAGGGAGGGTTGGCTGTAGACTTTGATAAAATACGATCGTAAATAAAGACGTTGCAATGCAACGTCTTTAGATGAATAATTTATTTTTTGGCGTTGCTGCAATTTTACTATGAATTGCATTTATATACATTTTGTCAAAAACATGAAACCTGTGTAGAGA
>JBCBQE010000524.1:0-5186 GCA_039820385.1 Cyanobacteria bacterium J06635_10 | reverse complement strand
AAGAATTACACAATTTAGATGGATGGAGCCTGCAAACTATTACGGGTATTGCCGATAAACAAGGCATAATTTATTTGGGCGATCGCTCTTATCTTCGTTTGCGTTTTGCTTATGAGCGACTATCGTTTTTTTATCCCTTAGCAGGAAAATCTCTCAAAATAGGTAAGCATACAATCCGATTTGGTATTCCACAAATAGAGATATTGCAACCTGCCAAAAAATTGCGATCGCGCTTAGTTGTGATCAAGGGTTACCAGGAAGCAGAATCGTTTTTGAAAGCTGCACAACGTCAGTTAGATAAATTGGGCATTAATGGAACAGCAATCATCCCTAAAAATATTGATGGAGAGCCTAAACGCAAGACAATAAAAATCAAGCGTTTTACTGTAGTTGGGTTTGGATTGGAAGTAATTAATCTTAATAACGAAGATTCCTTAGCGTTGCAGAGATACGGTATCGGTGGTAAGCACAAAATGGGTTGTGGAGTGTTTGTACCGGTGAAGGAAGAATTATCATGAAGCGATTGCTCGCTAAATCTTACGACAGCAAGAAATACCCGTACGATCCACCGGATTATGCATTGTTAGTACAACACGAGCGTGATGTAGTTGCAGCTTGCAAAGCATTATCTCAGATTGTGGCAGCAGTTGCTTTAAGCAATGCCGATTTAGATGCTCAAATACTTGGGCGTTTTCAAATAACTTTGATGGCTAATGGCTGGATTCAAGACTTAGGGAAAGCAAATAGCCATTTTTTATCGATGGTGACAGAAAATTCTGGTGTCAAACAACTTCTTCGTCATGAAACGATTTCTGGTTTATTGTTTTTTCAAAACGAACAACTCAAACAATGGTTTGCGCCTCTAGAGTATATAAAACTTGTGGCGATTTGGGGAGCAATGGGACATCATCGTAAGTTTAATGGAGAAACTTGTGCTAAGGTGAACCTTCCATCTCTCACTGTTTATGTTACCCATTCAGACTTCAATACTATCTTGACAGAAATGGCAAAGGATTTAGGACTTGATCAGCCGCCATTATTTGAGCAAGACTTAATTATTGGATACAACGACAAAGAAGAATGTGATATTCCCGCCGAATCATCTTTGGAAGATTTAATTGAAGATTTTGAAGAATATGAATCTGAATTTGAAGATGAAAAGGAGCGTAGATTTTTAGCATTGGTAAAAGCTTTTGGTATTGCTGCAGATGTAGCGGCTAGTGCAGTTGCTAAGCGTTATCAGTCAGCCACAAAATATTCGTTACAAGAATGGGTAAAACAAGATTTATCTATCAAATTAACCTCGGAGGAATTAACAACTTTAATCAATACCTATGCTTGGAAAAGTACAGAAGACAAACGTGAAGATTGGGATATTAGTAAACTCCCTCCAGGTTTTGAGTTGAGAGATTTTCAAAATAATGTAGCTGCATCTAAATCTTATTTAACCCTGGCTGTGGCAGGTTGTGGCTCTGGTAAAAGTCTTGCTGCCTATGCATGGGCGGGTGAATGGTCAAAAAAGTTAGAAAATAGGACAAATTTTCGCTTGTTTTTCTGTTTACCGACAACTGGTACAACTACCGAACATTTCAAAGATTACGCTCTAGAATCTGGTATTCCCAGCGAACAAATTAGCTTGACTCATTCTAGGTCATTTGTTGATTTAGAAACTATGGCTACCACCGCAGTTCAAGAAGATGCAGAGGAAAGTGCAGATACAGCTTTATCAGCAAATCAAGCACTAAAAGCAGAGCAAGACAAAATTGAAGCATTAGCTTTATGGAGTACAAAATTAACTGTGACAACAGCAGACAGCGTACTTGGGTTAATGGCTAACGCGCGACGTTCAATTTACTCAATTCCGGCAATTATGCAGTCGGCGATAGTGTTTGATGAAATTCATGCTTTTGACGATCGCCTTTTTGGTCACTTATTGGTTTTTCTCAAGAATTTCCCCAGTCTGCCAGTATTATTAATGACTGCTTCACTACCAGATAATCGGTTACAAGCAATTCAACAAGTTCGTCCTGATTTAAATTGTATTCCCGGTCCGCCAGAATTGGAAACCTTACCGCGTTATATCATCGAATGTTCCACAACTGAGTCAGAAAGATGGGCTGAAATCACCGAATGTATCGCAAATGGTGGAAAAGTGCTCTGGGTGCGTAACCGTGTTGATTGGGCAAATAACACCTATGACGAAGTGCGAGAACGCTTTGGCGAAGTCTCGGTGAATGTGTATCATTCGCGACTGCGATATCAAGACAGGAGTCATCGTCATCGTCAGGTTATTGATGCCTTTAAGCAAAAGAATCAACCTGCAATTTTAATTTCAACTCAAGTAGCAGAAATGAGCTTAGATATATCCGCCGATTTACTGATAACGGATATTGCTCCTGTTCCTTCTTTAATTCAGCGATTGGGACGACTTAACCGTCGTGCGAAACCTCCAAAACCCGGTTCTAATCAGAAATTACCTGAACCAAAGAAATCTATTATCTGTCAGTTGTCAAACCCTAAAAAAGATGCTTTACCTTACAATCGAAGTGACTTAGAAACAGCACAAACTTGGATCGATCGGCTAATTTCTTTAAATTGTCCTCTGCATCAGAAGCACTTAGCTGATAAGTTTTCCGAACTCAGCGATACTGAGATATTTGATTATACAAAAGCAGAACAACAGGCATGCTTTTTTAACGGACTTTGGCAAACTCGACCTGGAATGACTCGTTCTGAAGGTTACACTATTTCAGTAATTTTACAGAAGGATTACGATCGATGTGATGACAAAAAATATGGTGAACCGACTACAGAATGGTTACGCAAGTATGAAGTTACAATTCCTTTTAAGTCACCTGCTTTGAAGTGGGAACGCATCGCTGGAGTGTTTATTGCTCCATCAGAAGCAGTTAGCTATGACTACAACCAAGAAACTCGTCAGGGTAAGGGGGCTGCATGGCTTTGAGGTACGAATTAGATAACCCCAATTTTACAATTTATCATCGTGCGGCCCTTGGTGGACTAGCTGCCACCATCACAGCTTGGGGAAAGCAACAACCAGAGGGAATTAACGCCAGGGTAGAATCCAATTTGGTCGAGATTTTTTGGAACGATGAACTATCAGAGCAAGAAGCTTTAGAACGTATTTTAGCAGCATCATTCAAGCTTACAGGAGAACAAGATAAACAAATGATAGATTTACCAGGTCAGTTTATCGAATCAAATCGAGATGACTTACGTTTAGCTATTCATGATGCTCTTTGTTTGACATTTTTACAACACCACAAAATGCGTCCCGGGCCAAAAAAAGCTGTTCCTTTTGAATTAAAAACAGTGGATGATGTTAGTAATATTTTTACCTATAAAGCAGTTAATAGTTACGCTCATCAAAAAGCACAAGGAACCGGACTTTTAGGAGAAAAAAACGGTCAATTCCCTGAAATTGCTACAATTCCTCAATCTGTTATTCCTGGAGCAATGACAGGTAAAAAAGCTCTTCAAGCCAAACCAGAAGAAGCGATTCTTTTATTATTTTTAATGGTTGGTTGTTCGGTTTTTTTATTACGTCCGAGAACATATCAAGAAAAAGCCCAAGCCTGTATTGTTGTACCGGATGTAATTGATTTAAAAAGATTTGCACGAGATATTAAGAAAATTTCTGGTCAAAATCAGAATATTGACTTTTTCTCCAATACATATTTAGGAAGAGTAGTAGGTGGTGCAGAAGAAGCAGCCTTACGATTTTTGATTGATATTCAAGCAGGAGTAATTGCAGGTAAACGTAGCGTTGCTGGTTGTCAGGTAATTGCAATGGGAAGAGTCTCTTGGGATAAAAATCAAATTAATCGCAGTATCAGCGTTAAGGTACGCGATCGTTATCCCGAAATAGAAGTTTTTAAAATTGCCAATCAATATCTTGGTCGTTCTAAAGCAATCAAAACGAAAAAAGGAGAAAGTTATGTGATTCCATCAAGTTCCGTGCCTGAATTAATCGCTGCAAATTTAACAGTTGAACGTCATTGGTGCGCTGATTTTAAGGAATTGGTAAGTAAAAAAAAAGATTTTAAACGAATGCTATTTGATCGAGGAGCATTAAACAAGATGGCAAAGGTAATTAAAGATGAAGTTGATGTGGCTATTATTGATGCTTTCTATGATGCTTGGAAAAGAGTTAGAGGACAATTATGGGAAAGAGCAAATAAGGAAAAACTAGGGAAAGAAGGTTATTTTAGACTTTTAGATGTTAGAAGTGAAAGAATCCGCAATGAAATTATTCGTTTAAAAACTCCTGATTTATTAGCGAATTGGTTCTTAAGATTTTGTGCAGATGCGACTAAGGGTAAAAACCTTGGTGCGATTTCTAATAATTCAACCCAAATTAGAAAATTTATCTTCAATCCCAGATATTTTGATAGATTCCAAAATCTATTACTTTTTGCTTTAGTAAGCTATAAATCTGATGGCGAAAGTCAAGAACAGTAATTTCTTAAATTCTGAAACCGGAAATAAATTAGGAGAAAAATCAAATGGCGACAAATTATCTTTACGGCACAATTTTAACTGGTGAAGCAGTTGCAGCGAATAACCGGGGTGACAACATTGGTAATACAACAACCTTGCAAAAAGTATTTCATCAAGATGATGTTCATACTAGCGTTTCCGCCGAAGCAATTCGTTTTGGCTGGCGCTATAGATTTCAACAAGAAAATTCCGAATTAGTAAATCGTAGTTATGATTCAGGAACGGGGAAATTATCCTACAAAGATGACAAGATATCTTATTGGAATTCTAATGGAAAAGCTTACATTGATGACGATTTAATGGGGTTTATGGATGCCGAAGCTGCAAAAAAAGAAAAAGAAGATGAAATAGAAGATGAAAACGTTAGCACAAACTCAGAATCTGATAAAAAATCCAAATCTAAGAAGAAACCAAAAGGTAAAGTAACGAAACGTCAAAGTCCTCTTGCTGTAGGTCGTGCTATTAGTTTACGTCCTTATCGGGGTGAACTATCTTTTAACTGTGTCAGTGGCGAAAAGAAAAAAGGTGAACTTTCACTTTACAGCGCCGAAATCCACACTACTGAATATCAATATTCCTTCGGTTTAAATCTTGGTGACGTAGTAAAAAAAGAACATATAACTTATCTAATTGATGCAATTATTGACCCACCACAAATAGCTGGT
>JBCBQE010000523.1:0-5192 GCA_039820385.1 Cyanobacteria bacterium J06635_10 | reverse complement strand
TTCAAATAATAGAACCTGAGGAGAAATTGAAGCCGATGAAACTCGTAATAATCCAGGCGATCGCAAAGTTGTTTTTCACTTACAATTTCGCAGCGATCAATTTATTGAAAAATATCGTAAAGATTCAAATTTCTCAGAAAAACGTATTTATTTACAACAAAAGCAATGAGTTTCGATTTTCCCAAACCCGTTTAAATTAATATCCGTTCCCCAGATAAATATTCATTTTTATTTACAAAAATAACCGATAAATAAAGTAAAAATTAATCATCTTCCAGAAACAAATCCTTACATTAATTAGAAATTATTTAAACTCATTTAATATTATTCAAAATAATTCTTACCCCCTGCTAGCCCAAAGGATAAGAATTATTACATTTTTATCTTGAAAAAATTTGAATTGAAATATTTGAACTAAATAATCCTTTTAAGAGTGTCAAAGAAATCCGGATAAGAAACCGACGCAGCTTCCGCACGATTAATGGTAGTTTCACCACGAGCATTTAAAGCCGCGATCGCCAAACTCATAGCAATCCGATGATCTGTAAAACTGTCAAGTTCGGCACCAGTAAGGGGAGTACCACCAGTAATTTCCATACCATCAGGCAATTCATTTACCCTAGCTCCCATAGCATTGAGTTGATTCGCCATTACAGTAATGCGATCGCTCTCTTTAACTCGCAGTTCAGCAGCATCCTTAATTACAGTAGTCCCCTCGGCAAATACTGCCGCAACAGCTAAAATGGGAATTTCGTCAATCAATCTTGGTATGATGTCTCCCTCAATGGTGCAGCCTTTAAGTTGGCTCGAACGTACTCTCAAATCGGCTACAGGTTCCCCAGCAACCTCCCTTTCATTCTCTCGCTTAATATCAGCCCCCATCATCTCCAAAGCTTCTAAAACACCAGTGCGAGTAGGGTTAACGCCAACATTTTCAATCAGTAACTCCGAATCTGATACAATTGCACCAGCTACCAACCAAAAAGCTGCCGAACTTATATCTCCCGGTACAACTACGGTTTGTCCGTATAATTTCACCGGGCCATTAACACTAACACTATGAGTTTGGTCATCAATATCTAATTTTGCACCAAATGCTTGTAACATTCGTTCGCTATGATCCCGAGACAAAGCTGGTTCAGTTACGGTAGTTTTACCCTCAATGGATAAACCAGCCAGTAAGATACAGGATTTCACTTGAGCCGAAGCTATGGGAGAATGGTAATGAATTGGTTTGAGGTTTTGCCCGCAAACCGCCAAGGGTGCTCTAGAATTATTATCTCTTCCCCAAATTTGCGCTCCCATTTGTTGCAAAGGTTTAACAACACGAGACATTGGGCGCGAACGTAAGGAATCATCTCCTGTAACGGTGAAAAAACGTCCCCCATGGGATGCCAAAATTCCTAACATCAATCGCAACGTGGTACCAGAATTGCCAGCATCTAAAACATTAAGGGGTTCGAGTAAATTGCCCAAACCAATACCTTTAACCCTTACCAATTCAGTATTCAAATCTGAAACCTCTGCCCCCATAGCTTGGAAACAGCTAGCTGTACTGCGGGGATCTTCTCCCAAAAGCAATCCTTCGATACAGGTTTCACCTTCGGCAAGTGCACCCAGCATCAAAGCTCGATGGGAGATAGATTTATCACCAGGGACTCGAATCTTACCATTTAAGGATAGTCCCTCAACAGGTCGTCGAATAACTAACTTGTGGGGGAGGTTTTGTTTAGTTTCTACGGTTATAACAGAAGCCGACATTAGGATAAACTGGCGTGTGACTGTACGGGAACTTATATATCAGCAAAAGCTTAATGTATAAACTTCCTCGCTAGTATCCTACCGCTAAATCCAGACACCTAACTCCAATATTAAACTTATTTATCCAATAGCTTCTCATCCCTATCCCTCCCATGCTGACTCATCAACGCAAACCGGTTTGCTTATCACTAATTTCAACAGATTTACCAGTCCAATCTGTTGTGGAAACTGCTGCTACCTTATATCAAAAAGATAGCCAGCGCTTTCATCTGTTATTGAATGCGCCACCCATTAAAACATGCCTTGAAGCACAAACCCAAAATTCCCAAAATCCCCTCTTAACACCCCCACAAACTAATCCTCGCGTTTCAAGTAGTCCAAGAATTCTATGGTTGGAAATATCGCCTTATAGAGTAACCATGACAATGCAAGGCAACCCACATCTAAGTTACCGTCACTTCTGGGAAAAAGGAGTTTACGGCGTGACTCGTTACTGGCTACCGAATGAATCCTTGCAAAATAACCACCCAATCCGCCTGAGAAATTTTACACGTCATCTGACTTTGACGGGGCATCCTTTACCAGAACATTTACGGGTGGAATACGAATTGTGGGCTGGGAAACTTCAGCTAGGACATTACATCCTCAATTTGGAAATTCAGCATTAATTTAGTAGTTAGTAGTTAGTAGTTAGTGGTTAGTGGTTATCAACTATCAACTATCCACTATCAACTATCCACTATCCGAAATAATCTGGCTCCGAACCCGGTTTCCACTTAATATTGCAACCAATACTCGGCTTTTGTTCTTCTATCAACGATTTACCCCCTAAAACGGCATCTATCGCAGCACGTAAATCTTTACCCGTCACTGGCTTACCATTGCTCGGACGACTATCATCCAATTGTCCGCGGTAAAATAGTTTGCGATCGTCATCAAATAGGAAAAAATCAGGGGTACAAGCAGCAGTATAATTCTTTGCCGTTTCCTGGCTTTCGTCATAGCACAGAGGAAACTTTATTTCTAATTCTGTCGCCATTGTTTTTAATAAATCCGGCGCATCCGAGGGATAATTTGCAACATCATTAGCACTAATAGCAACAATCCCTAAATCGCTTTGTAAATAATCTTGTCCTAATTGAGCCAATTCTTCCTGTACGTGCTTTACAAACGGACAGTGACGACAAATGAACATCACCAACAAAGCTTTTTTATCAGTAAATGTTGAGAGGGAAATAGTTTCTCCAGATACCACATCAGGTAGTTGAAAATCCGGAGCCGCTGTTCCTAAAGACAACATTGTAGATGCAGTTAAAGCCATAATTCTTCTTACCCCTCAATTAAAAAAAACAATATTTTTCAGTTATTTTAAACCTTTATGAATTATCGGTGATAAAATTCCCAATGCCCAATTCCCGAAATAAAACATGAATCGATTTCGAGTAGAAGTGATCGCAAAAACACCACTACCGCAGCAAGTTATTTACGCTGCAATGCATCAAGACTACACTGATAGATTTGTATATGACGATCGCGACAAATTCCCTTCAGAATCAAAATGTGGCGAAATTATAGTAAAACGTCTTTTAGCTGGAGAAAGAGGTCATTATGGCCCTTTAGAACATCCCCAAATCGTGTTTAACTGCGGCTATTTCCCTCACAGCGTCATGCAACAAGCACGTACTCATCGTATCAGCGTATCTTTTGATGTTCAATCTTTTAGATATACTTCCGAACAATTTATCAAAGTAGCACAAGGTGAAAGAGATATAGAAGATGTTTTTTATCTACGTCCTGTAGGTGATTACACGAATCGCCAAGGCAAAAAATATCACTATTCACCAGAACAAAGAGAAGCTGATTTAAATTGGTGCATGGAAGCTGTTAAGCAATATAAAACTGATTTTGATAACGGCATTTCTGAAGAACATATTAGAGGGAAAATGCCATTTGATTATCGCCAACATTTCATAGTTAGTTTCAATTTACGCTCTTTTATGCATTTTTTAGATATGAGAAACAAAAAAGATGCTCAACTTGAAATTCAAAAACTCTGCGAATTGATGTTAGTTCACTTTGAAAACTGGGTTCCAGCCATAGCAGAATGGTATAAGTCTCATCGTTCGGGTAAAGCGAGATTAGCACCTTAATCAATTATCAATGAACAATGAACAATTATCAATAAACCCAGATTCTCGCCTTGAAATGAATCTTGGCTGCATACACAAAGTACGTTAAAACGTACTGGAATCCTGACTTAGTCCAATTTATCTGACTTTTGTTATTAGCTTGGGAATTTATTCCTAATGGTCTATTGCATTAAATATATATGATGGCTCTGTTCTAGTCATATTTATATGACTTTAGCTAAAAGAGCGGGCAATTCATTCCCAGGCGGGTATGCAAATAAAATAAGCTTATCCTCAGTAAAAAAAACAAAATACACGGATTTATACGTGACACCATAAGTTTTATTCTTACGTGAAAAGGAAAACAATTTGTGATTTCAAATACAATAAAAATCCATTCTGACTGTAAATCTGGTAGAATCCAAAATATTTTAAGTAATCATTTAATCCATAATTTTTATGTCATCAGCGGCTTCTACAACCGACGCAATTTGGATTGTCACCGAAGAAATACCAGATACATCAAAGAATGATGACACGTCAACTCCTGTAGCTTCCAGAGGAAGTGATGATGTCGGAGGAGTACTCGGCGGTACGGAAACTACTGAGGAAATAGTAGTATATAAAAAAGAAGGCGAAGTAGTTATTACCAGACGTAAAGTTAAGGTAAGTAAACTCAAAGAACAAATGAGAGATTTTCTGCAAGCAATGAGAGAAATGCTTGATGAAGCAGAAACAGAAACACCGAATTCCAAAATGCAGCTTGATGAAGTAGAGTTATCTGTAGAAATTAACGCTGAAGGACAAATCAGCTTGCTTGGAATTGGTGGTGGGAAAGCTGGAGGTAAAGGAGCGATGACTTTTAAATTTAAGCGGCAATAATCGGCGTATCAGATGGGTAAAAATTGGGCAATCGCGATCGGCATAAATCATTATTACAACCTGCAAACACTCAACTATGCTAAGCGGGATGCTGAAGCGATGCAAAATTGGTTTAAAACAGAAGCAGGTTTTGACCAAGTATTTCTATTTACAGACGATTCACAAGCAATTCCGGCTTCTCCTCAACCGATACCAACTCAACCAAGCTTCGCTAATTTTTACGGATTTTTAGAGAAACAGTTTGAAAAACCTTTGCTGAAACCAGAAGATAATCTCTGGTTCTTTTTCGCTGGTCATGGTAGACGTTATAGAGACCAGGATTATTTAATGTTTTTGGATAGCGCACCCACAGCAGTTAATAAAACGGCTATTTCTGTTGACTATGTTACCCAACGATTGCGTCGCAGTGGTGCTGATAAT
>JBCBQE010000522.1:0-5194 GCA_039820385.1 Cyanobacteria bacterium J06635_10 | reverse complement strand
CATTTCATTAATTTCGACCGGTTGTAGAGACGTAAAATTTTACGTCTCCCAAAAGTTACAGGAAAAACAAACCACTCAAAACTAATTAAAAGTACTACTAATAATCCTTTTCATGAATTCTGGGTGGTCGGGTTTTCCCAGAAATTGTTTAGAGACGTTATATATAATGTCTCTACATTACGTTAGTAGACAAACAAAATTATCATAATTAATGTAATGAAACACTAGGCAGGAATTTTGAAAAAATTGGTGCGCAATTTAAGGTTTTATAACCACTTACAAAACCTTAAACTACACAGTCTTAAGGTGGACTATAGAAGCTATTAGCCCACGAAGGTGGGCTTTGTAATTTTAGCGATACCCTTATAGGGTATTGCGTAAAAATAGCTTTTAATTTAACCAACTTCAAAACTAAATGACAAAGTAGCAATATTAGAAGTTTTCACCTCTGTTGTTGCGCTACTACGGGTACTTTCCCCACTCAAACCATTTAGTAAATCCCCAATTACTTCATCACCTCTAGTTCTATCATCGGGACATATTTCTTTATTTTGTTCCTGTATTTTTAATTCCTGAGCTATTCGTTTCAATCCATATACTGCTTCATCTAACTTTGAACGACTAGCAATTACTAATGTTTCTGCCAATCCTGTTTCTGTTGCTTTTATTTTGACACTTTTCAAAATCTTGTTTGATGCTAACGATATTTTATCATCGTCATTCAAAGGGAAAACTATTTCTA
Organism: Cyanobacteria bacterium J06635_10; assembly: GCA_039820385.1. Taxonomy (GTDB): domain Bacteria; phylum Cyanobacteriota; class Cyanobacteriia; order Cyanobacteriales; family Nostocaceae; genus Rivularia. The sequence goes on along the minus strand of JBCBQE010000522.1, from coordinate 4,452 downwards.
AACCTCCTGTAGAATCGATTAACAGTATAGCCACATAAAGATTCTCAGGACTATTATTTTTAACCTGAAACTGAAATAATTTATTTAGAGGTAGATTTTTCTCGGGATAAATTTGTTTAGAATCAGGACGATTATTCCTTGCCTTAAGAGTAGAAATTCTCGCAAAAATTTGATTTGGTTGTTCAACTAAATTCATGGAAACTTCTACATCCAATTGAGATGAGTTAGGATTTAAGGTCATTTCCACAAATCGAGTTGCTAGAAAAGATTTGAGTTTTGGTTGCAAGCGAGAAATCGCAGCGTTGATTGATTCTTCTTTTTCACCAAAAGATTGGGGTACAATTTGTAATCCTTCGCTAAATAAACCGATACTATTAACTTCTGGCAAATTTTCTACTTTTTGCTGTTTTAATGTTTGTAAGTATTCTTTAGTCATTCGACTCAAAATAAACTTTACTCCTTCGGTATATGGTATATTACCGGATTGTGGAAGTATAGGTTTTATCCGATAAATTTCGGAAAGTTTTTGTTTTGCATTATTAATTTATGCTGTAAGAGAAGAGTATAAACCAATACTTAAACTCAAATCTGCTGGTATCATCCGACTTGATTCTTGTAATCGCATTCCAGGTTTTAGAGAAGTTATATTTCCTCTTGTTCCTTGCAATCGACTTCCAGGTTTTAGAGAATTTCCTGACTCTATCTCTACAAGTTTTGCTATAGCTTTCAATCCTTTACGGGATTCTAATTTTAGTTTTCCTTGTATTTGTCCAGTTTCATTTACAATCGAAAATGTCGCACCTCTATTAAAGGTTTCTAAGCTTTTATTATCTAATCCTCCCAACCATAAATTGGCTTGATTTCCTTCTACTCCAGTGATGACTGCATCTGTTGACAGAAGTTTCTGATCGATAAAATACACTGGTTGGTTTTGATTACCGTCAACGAAGGGGGAATGACCACCTTTTGATTTTACTCTTGGAGAAATATAGGCGATCGCATTTCTCACGCTATCGGTTTCTTGCCAAAGATATTGCGTCATCATATAAGTAAATGCACCCGCATGAAAATCACCAAAAGGTGCATCCAAAGCTTCTTCATCGCGTTGAGCAGCTGCGAGTACTACTCCGGAAGCAACACCAGCACAGCGACGACGAGCAAGTTCTGTTTCACTTATTCCCAACTGCTCCCTAATGCGTTTTTGATACTCAATTTCTTGTTGACTAGGTTTTGCTGTGCTGATTTCTATATTATTACGAATTGCCGATCGCACTAAATAATTTCCCCGAGTACCACCACCAGAAAAACAACTATCCAAGACGACGGTAACGTTTTTTGTTTTCAATGCAGACATTAACAAGAATAAGGTGCGTCCCATGATATCTTGGGGAGAACCATTTAATGTGTCATCCATTGGCACCAAAGTGCTATTATACTTATCGTTAAATTGCCCATTAGAACAATTTTAGCTTTCTTTAAGGATTTTTCATCAATTTGAACAAGTAAAATATTCGGTTTCTGATCTGATAAATCTTGTGCAGTCATTTGACGATATACAGCCTGAATAAAAAGACGTGAATCTAACAGAAATATTTGTAATGGAGGAAATAAACTAATTAATATAAATAACCCAACCCACTTTGCTTCCTTTGATGTTGGTAGCCACTGTTTTATAATTGACCATAAATCAAAGGGTTTAATCCGAAATAATTCTGCATTAGGATGACGAAATAAAGACGGAACTAAATATGTGGAAGGATAAGCAAGACGCTTTTCCTGTTGTTTGAGAAATTTACTTGCATCTAATAATGATTCGTGAACATCTTTATACTCACCCAAGCTTCTGAGAAACTGTTTTAAAAATTCCTGCGCTACCTTATTGTTAATAGGCTCTCGCATCACTACAACTTGGCTTAAACCCAAGTTAATTAGTGATTCTGCAATGTTGATACCACTACAGGAATTGAAAATTGCAAATTGAAGTCCTCTTTTTTTAGCTAATTTTAAAGCATCTTCAATTTCCGAAATAAAAATCGAATTGTTGGGAGCAATACCTAATTCACCACCAGTAAAAACTGATTCATTACTGTGTCCCGCGAAAAATAATATATCCCAACCATCAATTGAAGCAATATTTTGTACTATTTCTTGTTTTAATTCATCAATATTCTTTTTTTGCGTCCAACCAATAACTTTCACATATGCAATTGATTTAAATTTATTTAACTTAAACATATGGGTTTAATTCCCCACCGTCATACGATGAAAGAATTGGGTTGGGGTTTAAATCCCCATCCCAATTCCAAACAACTTCGGCACTTCGGCTCTTCCTTCTTCCTTCGTTTAATTCTTCTTTCTCGGAGTCAAAATTCAAGCCTGTATCGTCTCCCAAGATAGCTAAAATTCTTACTTTACGATGTAAGGGACGTAGATTCTGATGACGGATATTAGCTGGATTCCGAGCTATACGTATTCTTTTAGGTATTCCTAAGTCAGTTCCAATTTCCCAAGTTTCCCACGGTAAACGTGCTATTTCTGTGGGGGTACAAGTTAAAAATACCTCAATCCATTGTTTTTGGTTATTGCTTAGCTCATTGACTGAATTAGCAATTTGCCGACGAATTTCTACCAATTCTGGACTAAATAACCAATGATGAAATTCATATAACAATTTAGATTGAGCATTAACCAAATCACTACGAAAATCTTTTTTTACAGTTCCTTTTCCACTTGCAGTTTTTCTTCCTCGGAAGTTTCTATAGTAGTCTAAATAAGCTTTTTTCCACTGTTCGTAGTAATTATTAAGTAAACTGGGATACTGTAAATTTACAGTAATTTTCTTCCCTGCTTCCCAATTCAACTCGAAGATACAAGTAGATTCAATTTTAGTTACCTTTAATTCAAAAACTTTTCCTCTCATAATAAAATTCGGTAATTATAAGTTTAAGTTTTCTTAAAAAAAACACGGGGAATGGAGAACAGCGATCTTCTGAGCGTGTCGCGATCGCGGCATAAAGTGCGGTTTTGGGGAGCCAGCTATTGCGTTACGGGGGTTCCCCCCGTTGTAGCAAATGGCGTGATTTCCCCCAAGAGCAACTTTTTAAGACAAGGAACGGAGAAAGCACTGTTAGATTTGATGAGCGTATCTTAATTAATATTTTCAAAAATTTCTAGTACCCTGGTTGAGTAATATTGTTAAATATAGAATTAAAAATTGGTATTATTCTCTAATAAATTCAAAAGGTGGAAATGTTTGCGTTTCTCCTGTTCCTGAAATAACAGTTGCAATAAATTTATCATTCTCATCTCCTTCTACCTGAGTATATATATAATTATTGTTACTAATTATTAACTCTTGCTCATCTAAAACCTCTATTTGGTCGCTGACTCGTAATCTAAACCTAGAAGCTGATTGATTCTCATTACTAGCTTTTAAAATTAGTAATAAAGTCCACCCATTTTCTGCTTCTGGTAAAGACCAAATAACTGCATATAATCGTAGTAATTGATTGAATAGAATATCTTGATAAACACGAATCGCTGTAAGTGGAATATCTAGTTGTTGCTCCTGAACTTGGATATCCCGTAGAATAATTTCTAATTCTTCTACAGAATTTGATTCATTTGATTGAATAACCGACGATGTTGAACGCAATTCAGAAACTGCTGGAATTAATTGCCATGATAATGTTTGTACTGTATCGTCTACTCGTGAGACTAACCACTGTCCAACATTAACTGCTTGCTGAGTTAAAATCTGTAGTAAATCGGATAAATGTTTAGTTAATGTAGCAGCATTTTGATTAATAGATTGATATACCCAGTTGAGCAATAGGGGTGTTGTTAATATTGCTGTACCCTGTTCCCAAGTCAAAACTTCCCATAAAGGACGATTATTCAGTTGGGGTAATAAATTCAATAATCCTGTTTGTACTCTTCTCAAAACATCCTCACGGGAGCTTGGCATTTCTGGTAGAGGAATTGCTGTGGGTGCTAAACATTGTAGATAAAGTAATAGTTCATCTACTTCTTGATTAAATTGAATTAAAGGTATGTAATAATTCCAGTCAGTTTCTGGTTGTAATCCTGCTTTAATATTAACTAATCTGTCGTAAGATAAATATCCTTTAATTTCTGCAATTTCTAACTGTTCGTCAACACCAATTACAACATAAAAATGAGCTACATATTCTGGTAAATCAATAACTGCTCTAGAGATAGCAACTTCTTCATTTGTTAAAAGCAAACTAGGAATTAAACAAACTTTAAAACACCCTACTTCTAAATTACATACAGTATCAAGTACATTGGCATATTGATGCTGCAAAATAGATGATCGTTCCTTGTTAATAGTTAAATTTGGTTCTCGTTGATACAACCATTCTTCAAAAGCAAATAAAGTCAAACACTGAAGATAAACTTGCCACTGTCTATGTTGATTATTTATTTGTT
>JBCBQE010000521.1:0-5202 GCA_039820385.1 Cyanobacteria bacterium J06635_10 | reverse complement strand
TCGGTTTAAATCCAGACTGGAAACGTAATTGTAATATGGGAAAAGTAAACAATCAAAAATTCGTTTCTTTACCTCATAAAAAATTTGTTGATATGTTGACTTATAAGGGACTTTTATCAGGAATAAAAGTTTATACAAGGGAAGAATCTTATACCAGCAAGGCAAGTTTTCTCTCACTCGATGGTATTCCCGACTATGGACAGGTACCGGATAATTGGAAACCAAGTGGTACAAGAATTAAACGTGGCTTATATCGTTCCAAATCTGGTTTAATAAATGCCGATGTTAATGCTTCTTATAACATCTTGAGAAAAGAATTCCCCGATGCTTTTAGCGAGGGGATTAAGGGTTGTGTAGTTCAGCCAAGGTTGGTTAACGTGCCAGGATACAAGCAAAAATCCGGCTTTTGTCGCATTGCTTGTTCCATGCAGGATACTAACTCAAACTAAGTAGATAGTCTATATTTGTCTATATTTGACTATGCGAAAGGCAACTATAACTCCAGGAATGACAGTAATAGTGCATTCTTCTTTAAGTTCCTTGGGATGGGTTTGTGGTGGTGCAGTTACGGTAATTCAAGCTTTGATGGATGTAATTGCACCGACGGGAACTTTGGTAATGCCTACCCATAGTAGCGATTATTCAGATCCAGAGCCGTGGCAAGCTCCACCAGTACCTTCAGAGTGGTGGCAGATAATTAGGGATACAATGCCAGTTTACGACGCGAGAGTTACTCCTACAAGAGGGATGGGTAAAATAGTGGAAGTTTTCCGTACTTGCGAACATGTTTTAAGAAGCTCTCATCCGAGTTTTTCTTTTGCAGCTTGGGGGAAGAATGCTGAAACTACGATCAAAAATCATTCTTTTAATTATTCTCTTGGGGAAGAATCACCTCTAGCTAGACTTTACGACTTGAAGGGTTATGTATTTTTACTAGGAGTTGGATATAGTAATTGTACAACGTTTCATTTAGCGGAATACCGTTCGGGAGATTCAAAAACGGTTAATTATGGAGCGCCAATGATAGAAGAGGGAAAGCGAATTTGGAAGAATTATTCAGATATAGAATTTCATGACGATTATTTTATAGATATGGGTGAGGATTTTGAGAAAGCGGGTTATGTAAAAGTAGCACAAGTTGGTTCCGCACAAACGAAGTTATTTACTGTTAGAGATGCTGTTGATTATGGTGTAAATTGGTTGAGAAAAAAAGCGAAATAATAGTCGAATGAATTCACAACCATTGAAAGAAATGAGAATTTGCTTTATTGGGGAATCCTTTGTTAACGGTACCGGGGACTATGAATATTTAGGTTGGACAGGTAGAATATGTCAAGATGCCTTCTCGAAAGGTTTTGATATTACTCACTATAATTTGGGAGTTAGGGGGGAAACGAGTAGCGAGTTAAGAAGGCGGTGGTTGCAAGAAGTTTCTTATCGTTTACCGAAAGAATATGACGGTAGAGTTGTATTTTCTTTTGGTACGAATGATACGAATATGAAAAATGGGGAAACTCGCGTTTCTTTGCAAGAATCAATTACCAACTTACAGGATATTTTAAGTATAGCTAAAAACTTATACCCGGTTTTAATTATTAGTCCATCGCCAATAGATGATAAAGAGCAGAATCAAAGAAGTTTCGATCTATCAAAAGAGTTTGCGAAAGTTTGTGATAGATTAAATGTACCTTATTTAGATATTTTTTCAGAATTGATCGAATCAAAAATCTGGATGGATGAAATAAGAAATTATGATGGTGCTCATCCGAGAGCAGCAGGATATCAAATATTTGCAGAAATCGTACAAAATTGGGAAGGTTGGTTAAATTGGTTTAATATTTGACTTATATCAATTCCGGCTAATTACTCCTAACTCCGCGAGCTCCTAACTCATTACTCCAATTTCATGGAATGTAGAGACGCTGATACTGTCGCGTCTCTACTCCTATAATTCACACCTGAATTCTGAAACAATATAAATGAAAATGAGAAAAACGTCAACCGCTTTGCCGCAAGTCAGAGTCAAGGGCTCCGTGCCAAACAATTTTGGATTTGGGATTTACGTTTTTAGATTGTCCCCATAAATAAATTTAGGGGCTATGTTAATTTTGTATTTACGTATTGCAGGGATTATTTCCATAGTTGAAACTAGGGGTACCTCAACCATTCACAATCCAAAATCTAAAATCTAAAATCTAAAATTATTTTGGTCAGTTTTCTTTAACCAACTTCTTGATAAGCTTGCTTGATTAATTTACGAGCAACAGTTTGAATTCCGGTATGCTCAAAATAATTGACACTTGAATCTAAAAACGCAGCTAAATAATCTAACTTATCATCAGCAATTTCGATAAAACCACCAAGACGATTAGAAAGAGATTCGCGGTTTAAGCCAACAGAATTAGTTAAATTAGCCATCCAGTCTTCAACAGCTTGGAAACAGTCATTAATAAAACCCTTTTTATCGGAAGTAGGAATTAATTCACTTACTTGTGAAAAAGCCGGATTATCTTCTAAATTTTCTCTTTGAGAGATATCATTTCTAATTTTAGAGACAAAATTTGCTCCAAGAGGAAGTACCCCATCGATACAAATTAAAGCTACCATCCGCATTAATGCTTCATTTTGATAATTCTCCTTCAAATCAGCAGCAAATTTGAGTGGAGAAAGAGTGATTCCATTAATTTTACTGTAAGCAATTAATTCCGCTACCAATTTCATCTTTAAATCAATACTTTGGAGAGCATCGGCTTTAGGAGTTAATTGTTTTAAAAAAGGTATAAAACTGAAAGTATCTCCGATTTTATCAGCTAAAGCAGCAGCTCCTAAAGCTTTATCTGTAGCATCGAGAGTTTGATAAAGCCAAATAGCCGTTTGATATCCATTTTTCTTATCATCGTATAATTCAACAGCTTTGTTGCGAATTTCCTCAATCTTTGCTGATTCGGTTTCTCCTGTAATTTTAGCGATCGCATTATCGAAACCGACAAAGTTTTCCCACTTACCGGGTACAGCAAAATCGAGTGCTTTTAATACTTTGACAGTAATATTATCAGCAGGTAGATTGTCAACTAACTCAACGATAGATTTACCCATAAGAGTTTACCTTATTGAAGTATTTCAATGACAATCATATCAATTCCTGTTCTTCTTACTACAACATACAGGAGAGATCGTGAATTAAAAAAGATGAGTTAAGGGTAATCCTTTGGAATAAGTAAGTCGGCACAAATAAACCGAACTATATTACATAATGTAAATTTAGTTGAAAGCCTTGTTGCAAACGAGCTATTCACTATTTCTAATTACTATTTTCAACATCGGCTACTTACACAAACCGAGAAAACCCTGAAAATGTTGAAATATTGTGTTAAATTTAGATCAAATTAAACCAGATTTTAATTCTTAGCGACGTTTTTTGCTGACTCTACCCAACTATCAAAGACTTTCTGGTTTTTTTTCACCCATTCTTCGGCATGACGGCGAATATCTTTTGGGCTATTCTCACCATTTAGTACGAGTTTTTGTTGAGCATTCACATCCTCAATCGGAATCGTCATTAACTCAAACAAGCGTTTAGCAATTGGATTGGCGGCTAAAAATTTCTTGTTTGCCATTACCCGTACTCGATCCACAGCAAAGCCTAAATTTTTACCGTCAACAGTGGTATCTTTTTCCGTAATGTGTGCTTGTTCTTTAGGTAGTGAAGTAAAAGGAACCTCTAATCTAATTGTATCTTCTCCTGGCTTTAATACTGTGACAGACCAGTGGGGAATATAGCTATAAAATAAAGTTGGATTTCCTTGTCGATAGCGAGCCAATGCAGCTGCTAAAAGAACATCATAATTACCTTGATCGTGTTCAACAGTATCCCGTAGATTGTAAGCATCTAGATGATGTTCAATTGCCAACTCACATCCCCAACCTGGATTGCAACCAGTTAAATTGGCTTTGCCATCCCCATCGGAGTCAAAAAGTTTGGCTATTTTGGGATCTTTTAGTTGTGAGATATTAGTTATTTTGTATTTTTCGGCGGTTTTTCGATCAATTTGATAGCTTTGCAAACCATCAGCAATAATTATTCCCACACGTTCTAATTTTTTATTTCCGCCGTTTTGTAGAAAGAATTTATTCTGTATATTCTCCCAATGAACACTGTAGAAATCTAAGTCTCCACTACTAACAGAAATATGAGCCAGGGGAATACTAAGTTGTTTTACTTCTGCAGGTTGATAACCAAGCTTTTGCAACGCAATATTGATGATCTCAGAAACAAATAATGCATAGGTTGAAACGGAAGCTCCAGAAGTGATTTTTACTCCTTTATTTTGGGTAGTTTTTCCTCCTGTCGTTTGTGTTTCACAAGCAATTAAACCGATGCATAAAGCTGCTAAAATCTTGCTAGTCAATTGATTAATTTTTCTACTGTTCATTATCTTGATTGTGTTTGATGAATTTCTATCGCTTCCGCTTCACAATTTATCATATCTATAGGAATCTCGTTTGATTGCTGAACTTAAGTAGGTGAGCGTTGAAAATAGTAATTGGGAAAAGGGAATTGGGAATTGGGAATAAGTCGAAGGTAGACGTGAAGAAGCTTTCCCAAAAACCCAATTTACCCAAGCTGTAATACCGCTTGGTTTATTTATGACGACTTACTTACTCAAGCGAGTATAAACACTTAGAATTTTTTTACTCCTTCAGATGCCTGTTTTAATATTTTGGCATTCACAAATTCATCAAAAATTTAGACAAATAATGTGAAATAACGACTCTTTTTACTCTCACAAAAAGAAGATATTTTGAATTTAAAAAGGTTACGACTTTTGATTTTTGATATCAATTCCGGTTAATTACTTACTATATAAGCCAGTGATAAGCCTTTCATGGGCATGCACTTTGCGATCGTCGCAGCCGTGCGGCTGATCGTAATTCCTCATTACCCATTACTCCTAACTCCTAACTCCTAACTCCTAACTCCTAACTCCTAACTCCTAACTCCTAACTCCTAACTTATTACTCCTTACAAAAATAGATGAGCAATAATAGCCATAAAAATTTAACATGGTTATAAGATTGCCATATTATCGCGTCTGATTTCATGAGTTACTATATTTCTCCCCGTTTTCAAGATAAACTTGCCGTTCATATTACTAAAAATTAAAGGTACTCGCACGTTGGGAAGAGCGAGATAATTTTTAG
>JBCBQE010000520.1:0-5214 GCA_039820385.1 Cyanobacteria bacterium J06635_10 | reverse complement strand
CTTAGTTTAGAAGTTATTTTAGATGCTATGGATAGTGACGAAGTACTGGTGCCTAAATTTAAATCTTATTCTAGCTATCCCCCATCCGATCGAGATATTGCCTTTTATGCACCAGTACTTCGTCACTATCCATAGCATCTAAAATAACTTCTAAACTAAGTTGAAATACATAGACATCATCTGGTAAATCTCTTTCGCTGCGAAGTTGGGGATGCACTTGCCCAAATACACCTAATCTGTTACCACCAAGCCAAAGTGAAGCAGTACGCCCTGGATGTAAACGTTCATCGCGTCTATCGGAATGATATTCTACCTCCAATCCCATAACTTGAAAAACGCTTTCTAAAATACCCTTGGCTTCAAACCAACTCATGGATTGCTGACTACCACCATTCATCCACTTACTATTGGTAATATCGCCTCCCATAATTCCGGCGACGATTTCTGTTTCTTGAAAACCTTCTTCTTCTTCCCAGAAAATCTTGCCGATTTCAAAGCCGTTAAGGGCACCGTTTCCTTGTTCAATATTGTATTGAAACGCATCAATCAAACCGGATATCAAATCGGTTCGTAATGCTGAATATTCGGTAAATAACGGGTTACTCAATACCACTTGTCTATCTTCCCCTGGTTTCACCAAGGAATAGTGCATCAACTCCGTTAACCCAGTAGCACGGAATGTGGCTCGTAGTTTGCGAATTAATTCTTGATCTACTGGTAAATAACCAACTTCCGGCTTTTCTGGTAAAGTATCGCAAAGGCGATCGTAACCGTATAAACGAGCTATTTCTTCGATTAAATCAATTTCTCTTTCTAAATCGCGGTACCTATAGGGAGGTACGGAAACCGTCCAAACTCCGTCACCAGAAACAGTTAACCGACATCCCAAAGCGGTTAAAATGCCCTCTACATCCGTGCTTTCAATTTCTCCAGTTTTCTCTCCCAATTCTACAGGGCCAAGTATCTGATTAACTCGATCTAAACGCAATTCAATTGAACGAGTAAAAGTCGAAGCTTCGGGAAGGGTATTGGAAATTTCTTGAGTTACTAAATTACCGCCAGCAATTTCTACAATTAACGACAAAGCACGGCGAGTAGCAACTTCTAACTCAGCATGATTTACTCCTCGCTCATACCTCGTAGAGGATTCGCTTCTCAAACCAACGCTGCGAGATGAACGACGAATAGCTGCCGTATCAAATAAAGCTGCTTCTAAAACTAAATTTTCGGTTCCGTCATGGACTTCACTTTCTTCTCCACCCATGACTCCCGCTAAAGCCACGGGTTTATCGTTAACAGTAATCAACAAATTTTGAGTTGATAATTGACGATTTTTTCCATCCAGTGTTTTGAGAGTTTCCCCGTTGCTAGCAAACCTAACCCCAATACTGATATTCTCACTACCGGCAATCCCTTCCAGTCTACTACGGTCAAATGCGTGCAAAGGTTGTCCCCATTCCAACATTACATAGTTAGTAATATCAACTATGTTGCTAATTGGTCGAACTCCAGCAGCTAATAAACGTTGTTGCAACCAGTCAGGAGATGGAGCGATTTTAACTTGTTCGATAACAGCTCCAATATAAGCAGGACAAGCTTTCGTATCATCCACTTTGATACTTAAATTTCTCACAGCGAAGGCAACCGATATTTCTTCTGCTTGAGGAATTTTCAGCTTTTCACCAGTTATCGCCGCAACTTCTCGGGCTATCCCCACCATACTCAAAGCATCGGCGCGGTTTGCGGTAGCGGTTACATCTAAAATGACATCGTTCAAACCTAACAGGGGACGTACATCTGAACCAATTGTGATGTTTTCCCCAGAAAAAATATGAATTCCATCTACTTCGCTAGGTAAACCTAATTCTTCCAAAGAACAAATCATCCCTTGAGAAGGTACGCCGCGCAGTTTAGCGGGTTTAATCTTTAAGTCTTTATTTGGTAAGTAAGTACCTACAGTTGCAACTGGCACATATATATCTGCACGAACATTCGCAGCACCGCAGACAATATTTAAATTTTCGCCTTTTCCCACATCAACCTGGCAAACACTTAGTTTATCAGCATTTGGGTGCTGTTCCCGTTGGACAACTTTCCCGATCACAACCCCATCAGCCCAAGTGCGACGATCTTCAATATCTTCTACTTCAAACCCCGCCATTGTCAGTGTTTCTGCCAAGTCTTCGGGATTCAATTTTAACTCTACAAGTTCCTGTAACCAACTTAAAGAAATACGCATGGAATATATTTGCTTATGCGATTAAAAATAGTGATTGAATAAACACGCAAGGACTATTTTAAATGGGAATGGACCGTCATGTCCTAAGGGCATTGGGAGTTAATATAGGATTTTTGTTTTAAGTAAATTCCAACATGTGAGAAATTTGGCGATCGGCGGCTTTGCCAAGGCTTCCCATATCGCCAAATTTCTCATTGTTAAAAAATCACTGAATATAGCTTATCAATTAACGTCGAGAATATCAGCAACTAGACCTGTTTGGAGTTCTAGTTGCGGACGAATTTTTCTACCATTTTTTCTACCAGTAACAAACACAACTTGCCTCTGAGGAGCTTCTGCCTCCTCCTGGTAACGTATTGCAATTGTAGATCGCTTTCTCTTTGCCAGTAGTCCCCAGACTCCCAAAGCTAAAACTGCACCAACATCAATTTTCTTTTTCTCAGAGTATGAGAAAGATTTAATTGTCTTCATGGGAATAATAACTTCCTTTGTATTCTTTTCCCCTTCTAAAACATCCAATCCCTTCCCAATTTCAAAATAGAACTTGATTTGCTCGTTGGTAACATCAACTTTGCAACTCTTTCCTTTTTCCTCACCACTGAAAAGGCACTTAGCTTTTTTCCCAGGACGAGTATCAAGAGAAACAGGACCTGTCGCCTTATAACCTTCGCATTCGGAGTTAAAAGGAAACTTAGAGCAGAAGCTTTGGCGATCGCGAAGCACATGCCCGAAGGGCTTATCGCCAACAACTCTTGCTCCTACAACTTCCGATACTGTTGCAAACTGAATACAGAACAAAATCGTTAGCATTACTAGCTTACTAGGTTTCATTTTTTTGATTAATAGTATAGATTTCCACTGTTGATAGAAAGCTTTATCAGTCAGTTAATTGGAATCTTCGGTTATTTTCGGAGGCTTACTTACGGTCACAATTGCATTTTAAACCATAAATCAGTATTTATATGTTCAAAAAATTACATATAAATCCTTTTATATTTTTTTTAGAAGGCATTCAGAGGTTTGAGGAGATTCACCATGCGTGATATATATTACTATTTATCAGCCTGAAAATTGAAAAACCTCTGTATTTGAAACAGAGGATGAAAACAATTACTCCCTTCGAGCTAATCGATTACCGGCTAAAAATTTATTCCCACTTACTCACCTCTGGGGTTGAGGAGATTACTTATGCGCGAATAGAAGTAATAGGAAGTTTTTAGTTCCCAGTATTTTAAAAGATATTGGAGTCTCTAGATTGGCAAATTTTTAATCCTTAAACAAATAAATAAAAGTCAGTTGATCTAAATCTTTAATATAAAAATTAAGCGTTAAACTTTGTTAACGCACTTGAAAAAAGTTGTATTTTAGGTAGATACACTGTATAATGAAATCAACTGATAATAGCAATCAAACAGTCGTTGACTTAACTGCATCAAGTAATTGTTGTTTAGTGAATGGCTTTGTCAGATATATATCTGCTCCTTGTCTCATTCCCCAAATACGGTCAATATCTTTATTTTTAGAACTACAAAAAATAACCGGAATCTTTTGTATATCTGAATCCCGTTTTAATTGACGACAAAATTCAAAGCCACTCATTCCGGGCATGATTATATCAGTAATAATCGCATCAACCTGATGCAGCCGGACTTTTTCTAAACCCTCTTGAGCATCTGTTGCTCGAATTACCGCATACCCCCCTGACAGCAAGAAAATGTTGATTAACTCTAGCTGAGAAGGGGTGTCTTCAACAACTAAAATTGTAGTCATATTTTTATCCCCGCTATCCATATTTAGTAGTAATTTAGTCAAATAAAACCGCAAGCGAAAGATAAATCTCCGGGCAGATTCGAGAAGTTATAACTAGTACTGTTATGACTAATCAAGTTAAATGCATGAATACCATCTTCAGTAGATCTGCACGAGTAAAAGGTTTAGTTAAATAGCCACTAGCTCCGACTAATCTTGCTTTTACTTTGTCTACAAATCCTTTACTTCCCGTCACCATAACGATGGGAGTATTTTTAAATTTCGAGTTATTTCGTATTATCCGACATAATTCATAACCATCAATTCCTTCCATATTTAAATCTAATAATATTAAATCTGGCTGATGTCGAATAATTGACATTACAGCTTTAAGAGGATTATCGATTGTAACAACAGAAAAACTCTCGTCTTCTAAAAAACGACTAATTTCTTTGAGTATTACTGGACTATCATCTACAGAAACAATTTTGTAAACTTTCCTTGGCGGTACAGTTTCCGTAGGAGTAATAGGTTTATTCTCCTCTGGTTTTGTGACTTCAACTTTTTCTATTGATGTAGAAGAAAGCTGTTCCGATTGTTTAATTGTTACTTTATTAACAGGTATTGTCTGTTTCTGTTTCGGAATTATAGGTTGTTGTTTAGTAGTATTTACTGGTAATGTTTCTATAGTCTCAGCTAATTCTGTATTGATAAATTGCGTTACTTTTCTAGGATTACGGGATACCCCATTATCAGTATTAGGTAGTTTATCAAATGGTGGGTCTGGTTCGTGCAGTAAAATTGCTCCACTCTGGATATGAGGGTATAAACTCTGCGCTAACTGAAGTTCATCTTGATTCATAATTACGGCAAGATGGCGCAAGCTAAAACCCTTCATCCAGTTAACTAAATTCGGCTGGATTTCAGAAATTTTTTGTACTTGAGTTTTCGTATTAATCCATAAATAAGGCCGTTGAAGTGGAGAAGTAATGTGTGGAGCGAGACTTTGCCAAGATTCCAATCTATCTTGAGAAACTGCTAATAACTTTTCGGCATCAAGTCGGCAAATTTTGGGAGATATACTTAAACTTTTCTGAAATTCGTAGGTCCCTTTTTTGATTAATAGGAATGATTCAATAACTTCTTTAACTAATTCTTGAATTAGTATAGCCGCTTGTGTAGGATTTAAATATCTTTGACTAACTAACCAGCAAATAAATATCTTT
>JBCBQE010000519.1:0-5216 GCA_039820385.1 Cyanobacteria bacterium J06635_10 | reverse complement strand
ATAAATATAACAATTGATTAAATAAAAACAAAATACTCTTTTTATGCTAATACAAAATAAAACAAACACTGAAAAAACAGGGATAACTACAGCCTTAACCTATAAAGAAACTTACCCAAAAGTATCGTTTGGTAAGTCTTACGATCGAAACATATCTTTTTTCAATGATTGTCCTTGCTGTTCTAATAAACTTTTGCGACATATACAGGCAAATAAAGTTTACTGGTTTTGCGGACATTGTTGGTGCAAAATACCTTCAAATAATTTTCTTTAAATTATTTTACCGAATTATCGCGATTACAAATCAAAAAGTAGGAAGACGTTGCAGTACACACGCCGTCTCTAGGTTAAGTTACACCATCCTCTGAGATTCTTCAATGGCTTCATTTAAATTCCACGCCGCACTGATGAGTGCTAAATGGGTAAAACCCTGGGGAAAATTACCTAAAGCTCTACCAGAAACATCGATTTCTTCGGCATAAAGCCCTAAATGATTGCCATAGCTAAGCATTCCCTCAAACATCATTCGAGCTTCCTTCAATAAAGCTCGATCGGCTTTTCCTGCTCTAGTCAAAGCTTCTATTAGCCAGAAGGTGCACAGATTAAACGTTCCTTCCCCATTCTTTACATCTTCACCACCATCCTCTTTGTGATTGCGATACACTAAACCTCCAGACATCAATCCACCTTTTTCTACCGGTTGTCTAATGGCATCAAGTGTTTTTAACATCCGAGGATCGTTGGGAGAGGTAAACAATACCAGAGGCATAATTAAGTTACCTGCATCAAGGCGCGAGCTACCGTAATATTGCACAAAGGCTTGTTTTTCCTCGCTCCACCCTTGAGACATAATTTCTTGATAAATTTGATCTCGTACTTTCAACCATCGATGCTGATTTCCTGGGAAAGAACGTTTTTGCGCTAACCGCAAACCTCTATCTAATGCTACCCAACACATTAACTTGGAATAGACAAAGTGGCGTTTTTCGTCGCGAGTTTCCCAAATACCGCAATCCTGACGATGCCAATTATCACAAACCCAATCGAGATATTGTTGCAGGTTAATCCAAAGGTCATATGATATGGGATATCCATGTTTATTGAAAAGATATACTGCGTCAATTAACTCGCCATAAATATCGAGTTGTAATTGTTGATAAGCTCCATTACCGATACGAACAGGAGATGAACCCTTATATCCTTCCAAATGTTCTAGAACTTCTTCTGTAAGTTCGGAGCGTCCATCAATACCATAAACTATTTGCAAAATACCATTTTCTTGTACCCGATGACAGCGAGAATCAATCCAATCGATAAACTTTGCAGCCTCTTGGGTAAAACCAATCCGCAAAAACGCATAAACGATAAAAGCTGCATCGCGAATCCAGGTATAACGATAATCCCAATTGAGGGTACCACCCATTTTCTCGGGAAGACTACAGGTAGGAGCGGCAATAATTGCTCCGGTAGGTTCATAGGTAAGCAATTTTAATACTAGTGCAGAACGTTCTACAGTTTCTCGCCATCTACCTTTGTAAATACATTGCGATATCCAATTACGCCAGTAGTCTATAGTATTTTCCAGTAATTTCGTAGTTTCCTGCGGCGATATTGATAAATTCGAGTCAGCACTTGGGGTTATCTCTCGCAAAACAAATACGGCTGTTTCTCCCGCATTCAGGGTAAACTCAGCCGTTACACCTTCCCCATCTTCTACCAGAGGAACTTCCGTAGAAAGTCCCAAAGTCAAATTCGGGGATTTGAAATATACCCCACCTTCAGCGAATTTGAGATCGTGGCTCGCGCGTGCGTAATCAAAGGCGGGATAGCAGCGCATCCGAAACGTCATGCTGTGATGCACCGCACTAACTTGTCTGACTAACCACTGATAGCCGCGTTCGCTTTCATGCCCTACCACTGGCATATAATCAATAATTTCACCAACGCCAGAATTAGTTAGAAAGCGAGTAACCAAGACATTAGTTTCCAGCCAGTAAAATTGCTTATGAGTACAATCGCTAACTGTCGGTGCTATCTGGAAAAAACCGCCTTTGCGATCGTCAAGTATGGCAGCAAAAACACTGCTTGAATCATGATTAGGAAAGCAAAACCAATCTATAGAACCATTTAAACCTACTAGGGCAGTAGTATACATATTGCCAATAATGCCGTAGTTTCCGATTGGCTGATATCCCATTTTTAACTGTAATTAATAATTTTAATATTCCGCTATTATTTCATTTATTTATATTGTGATAAATCATCATACAGATATACATCCCTCTCTACCTTGGGGATGAAAATAATTATTTATCGTAATGATACCTCTTTACTTACAGCAGTTTGCAAGTAAACGAAGTACACCCCTCCCCAACCCTCCCCTTAATAAGGGGAGGGTGCGCGACAGCGCGGGTGGGGTATTTGGGGTACCTGCGCGTTGCTGAAATCTGCTGTATTTCCTCTATATCTGGAGTATTTTTCCAATCGCTAATCTTCTATGGGAAAGCGAATAACCTAACAAAAATATCCACCTAGATTGATTCAGATACTATTCTAAAGATAGAGCCAGAATATAACTTCTTTGTCAGAACATAATATCAAAGTCCGACAAGTATAAAATTACAAATCTAGATGATTTTGCAATATGTCTTCGTTGCTGTGGGTACTTGTATTAATTGCTTCGGTGTGGGCTGCTCATTGGGGTTCTGACAAGATTGCCGAACCTCTAGAAAAAGTACGTCAACAATGGGGCATCACAGAAGCTGCTGGTGCTGCTTTTGTCGCTCTTGCAACTGCTAGTCCGGAAATTGGAACTAATACGGTTAGCGCGGTACGAAACCTTTCTGATATAGGCTTAGGTAATTTGTTGGGAAGTAATATTATCTCAGTACCAGCAATTGTAACTGTTGCTTATATTGCTCACGCATCGAGTGGAAATAAACAAGCCTCTAGGTTAGGTATATCTATAAAACCTCTTCAGGTAAAACCAGCCGCACTCAAAGTTCAAGCCATTCCTTATGTGTTAATTATTGCATTGGCAGCATTGCTGACTTTACCTGAGCCTTGGAGAGGTTTACAACCTATAGATGGTTGGATTATGTTAGCAGCTTATGGAATTTACTTAACTAGAGGAATCCTGCACGAGCGTAAAGAAGGTTCTCAAGTTAAATGGAAATCTCAAGAGATACAAATTGCCGTTGCCGGAATAATATCGCTGATTGTAGGAGCTTATTTTACCGTTACGGCTACAGAAAATCTTGTATCTTTATTTGGAATATCTCAGACCATTGGTGGTTTATTTATCACAGCAACTTTGAGTATTGTTCCGGAAGTATTTGCAACTTGGAAGGTGGCTAAGAGCGGACAAGTTACTGCTGCAACAACAAGTGTAATTGCTGATAATACGGCAACTATGACTTTAGCATTTTTCCCTTTAGCTATAGTCGGTTTACCAATTCAAAATTTACTTTTATACAGTGTAAATTTAATCTTTGTCGCTCTTTTAGCGGTAGTTTATGCAGCATTTATCTATTTGGGTAAACCAGATTATAGTTTCTCTTTCAAAGAAGTAATAGCATTAAATGCCCTGTATTTAGTGTATTTATGCGTAATGATTTTTGGCGTGCTTAAAGTCATTTAATCGACGAATATTTCTCAAAATTATCCATAGAATTACCACAGATTAAATATCATGAAAGGTTTAAAAGCAAAAAACGTTTTAGTTACAGGAGCAAGTACGGGTATCGGCAGGGCGATCGCCATCCGTTTTGCTCAAGAAGGTGCGAATGTAGCAGTTAACTTCTACAAACAAAAGGAAAAGGCTGAAGAAACAAAAGAACAGATGTTGATGGAACAAGCTTGTAAACAAATTCAAGATTGTGGGGTCAAGCATATATTAGTCCAGGCAGATGTCTCTGTGGAAGAAGATGTGGTCGATATGTTTTCTACTTGCGTTAATGCTTTTGGCGATATTGACATTCTCGTTAACAATGCCGGAATCCAGACTAATAGTCCTTCCCACGAACTAGAAATTGAAACATTTGACCGCACAATAGCTACTAATTTAAGGGGAGCTTTTTTGTGTTCCCGAGAAGCTATCAAATACTTCATAGAACGCAAACACGGTGGCTCAATTATTAATAATTCCAGCGTTCACGAAATTATTCCCAGACCTGAATATGTAGGCTACTCCGTCAGCAAAGGGGGAATGGAAAATCTGACCCGTACCCTTGCTTTAGAATATGCACGTCATGGTATTCGAGTAAATGCCATTGGACCGGGGGCTACAGCAACCCCTATTAATGATTGGACAAACGATCCAGAAGAAAAGTCCAAAGTTGAAAAACATATCCCTATGGGTCGCGCAGGTACTCCAGAAGAGATGGCTGCCGTTGTAGCTTTTCTTGCCTCCGATGAAGCTGCTTACATTACAGGACAGACTTTATTTGTAGATGGGGGATTGACTTTGTACCCGGATTTTCGCGAACCTTGGTCGTAAAAATTATTACCTCACCCCAACCCTCTCCGATGCTTTGGATACTGCTGGTCATTCAGGGGTGGCACCTATTATTAGACGATTTTTCGTTGTTTCGGTAAATGTAGAGACGTTATATATAAGGTCTCTACACGCCTTCTTAGTAGGAAAACGAGGGGTCTTAACTTCCGATGCTTTGGAGAAGGGATATATATTTCAGAATTAAACTGAAGACTGTGGTACCCACACCGAGACAGAGCCAGCTTGACATCGAAATTCACCCCAGCCCTCGTCATTGGTGACTATGGGTTCATTAATATGTTCGGTAATATCAATGTAAGTACGGTTCGGTTGTCCGATTTCCATGTATTTTGTGCCTTCGGCACCGTTACTTAATACAACAGCCATTCCACCCGGATGTTCCTGATCGCCAAGCCGAGTCCAACCAATTGTATTAGCATGGTCAAAGTAATCATATTGCTCCCCATAGGCATAATTTTGACGAGCAAACAGGAATTTATCGATAATCCATTGATGACTATCTAACCAAATTTCGTATTCTCCTCCATCATTACCTGTATCTTTGTAATGGGCACCATAATAATCAGCGTAAAAAATACATGGATACCCATCCCGTCTTAATAAAATTAGCGCGTAAGCAAGTGGTTTAAACCAGCCTTCAACCACAGATTCTAATGACTGTAAAGGTTGGGAATCATGATTATCGACCAATGTAACCGCT
>JBCBQE010000518.1:0-5240 GCA_039820385.1 Cyanobacteria bacterium J06635_10 | reverse complement strand
AATGAACAATTATCAGTACTATTTATTGATAATTGATAATTGATAATTGATAATTGATAATTCACTCCTCCACCCACACAGAAACAGAGCCGCCATGACAGCGAAACTCAGCCCAACCCCATTCATTACTGTAAATGGGCTCATCGACGTGTTCGGTTAAGTCGTAAAATTTGGTATTAGGTTTACCGACTTCCATCCATTTAGTTCCCCCCGCACCGTTGCTCATAATTACCGCCATTGCTTGAGGATGTTCTAGATTACCTAACCGAGTCCATCCAATAATATCCCAATGGTCAAAGTAATTGTACTGAGGACCATAGGAAAAATGCTTACGTGCATACAGAAATTTATCAATTATCCAACCGTGGGAAGCTAGATAAATAGGATAACGATTACCATCCCTGCCGTAGTCTTCATATTCCGCACCGTAATAATCGGCATAGAATACACAAGGATAACCCTCTTGACGCAGCAAAATTAGAGCATAAGCCAAAGGTTTAAACCACGCTTCTACAGGTGCTTCTAACGCCTGTAACGGTTGTGAATCGTGATTTTCCACAAAAGTTACCGCATGGGTGGGACGTTGCTGCATCAAAGTATTATCTAAAATCCGCCGCATATCGTAGCTTTCACCCGATTTACTGGCGTAGTGGAAATTATAGTGCAGCGGTACGTCAAAAACCGACATTCTTGCACCTACCGCATCGATATAGCAGTGCAAAGTATCCACATCATTATGCCAATATTCACCCACTGCAAATAAATCTTTACCAGCATGGCGTTCCATTTCATCCAACCATATCGGGAAAAACCACGATGAAATGTGTTTGATAGCGTCTAAACGAAAACCATTTACACCTGTTGTATCGAGATACCATTTACCCCAATTGATAACTTCATCGCGCACCTCTTGACTTTGAAAATCGCAATCGCAACCCATCAAATAAGAGAAATTGCCTTTTTCCAGAGCTACATAATCATCAAATACCTTACCTTCGAGTAGATATATATTTGAAGAGTCTTGACTGTATTCATCGTAATCAACCGCATCAAAATGCCACCAATGCCACTCAAAGTCGGAATATTTGCCCTTTCTACCAGGAAACTTGTAATGAGTGTAAGACTTGATATCCCGCATCCAACCTTGAGGATTTAGTCTGTCATTCTGAGAAAAGGGCGTTGCTTTAGCAATTTCTGTATCATCGCCACCGATGCGGTGATTTAATACCGTATCCGCATAAACTTCAATTCCCGCACTTTGCAGAGATTTGACTGCATCTAAATATTCCTGACGTTTACCGTATTTAGTACGAATAGAACCCTTTTGTTCAAATTCACCCAAATCGTACATATCGTAAACAGCATATCCCACATCATAAGTTCCACCCATTCCCTTGTAAGCAGGTGGAAGCCATATCGCAGTAAAACCCTTATCAGCTAACTCTTTTGCCCTAAAATTTACCTTATCCCACAGCATTCCATCATCGGGAGTGTACCAGTGGAAATACTGCATTATCGTACCGTTGATTTTTGACATTTGGCTAACATGAGTATTTATACTAATCGACTATATCTCATAGATATAAATAGTCATCAGTAAAAATACTATATAGTTTTACCCGGTTCTACCCGGCACAATTAGCACATAGCTATGGAGAATGGAGAATTAAGAATGAGTTTTTGGATTTTGGATTTGCGTTCGCGTTCAGCGTGTCCGTGCTTGACATTGCAGGGATTGTCCCCATAAATTAATTTAGGGGTCCCTTGGATTTTGGATTAACGATTTTAGACTTTTCCATAGTTAAAACGCCGGGGCCCCTCAACCAATCAATATTCAATCCAAAATCCTGTTGGGTAAAATCTAAAATATTTCGGTCATTCTAGCCGTTGCTGAATCCAGGTCTGAATCCAATGTAGAAACGCAAGGGTATCGCGTCTCTTAGTTATCCAACAAATAAATTTCATACATCTTTTCAGCAACGCCAAATTCTAAATTCTAAATTCTAAATTCTAAATTCTAAATTTTATGCCCGTAGCGATCGCCACGAAAACTTCTTTTCTTCAATCAACCCTATAAATAGGCGCACCTATTCCCATAATACTAAAATCTTATTAGAAAGAAAAAAAACTGTCAAGGGTTCCCATAGGAGAAGAAAAAAATAAGTCACGGGTGCGCGTCAATCCCCTCGATGTAAATTTCGCCCTAGACAGGCATCGTTATAAATTATTAATATCCGTAACAACCAACTTCAGAAAGTGAAGGGTTCCCATGAGGAATTTTTTTCTTCTAAAAAATTCCTCATGGGTGTCCGTGATGAAGACGGTAGGGTAACAGTTATCTGTAAAGCAGATGACTGAAAATAACTGTCAAAAGGTTTCGTATATGTTTAATTCATCAGAAACAGCAATTATAGCTGCGATTGTATTGGTGGCTTTGGGAATTTTGGGATGGGGTTTTGTTCGTGCTAAACCCTACGGTAATTTAGGGCTACTAGCTTGGTTCCAGTCGGTGGTGTTAGTAACTCCCTGGTTGGTATTTTTCAGTTTGGTTGCTGCCGGAATTTACATTAATATTGCAGGAATACTCTTCCTTGTAGTTGCTTCTGCTGGTTTGTATATAGCGATCGGCACACAATTGCGCAGCATGGGACAAGAGGAAATGCTCAAAAAAAGAGCCGAAGCGAGAATTGCAGAGGAAGCATCTCAAGAAAATTCCAGTCAACCACCAGTAGCAAACCAGCTAACACAACCGGAAATAATGCCCATTCCTGAAGAAGAATTAAGTACCATTAGAGGTATTTTCGGTATCGATACATATTTTGCAACTGAAACTATTGCTTATCAAGAAGGAGCCATTTTTAAAGGTAATTTAAGAGGTGAACCGGAAGATGTTTTCAAGCGTTTGAGTGCGAGTTTACGCGAACGTGTGGGTGACAAATATCGCTTATTTTTACTCGAAAACCCTGAAGGTAGACCTGTGGTAATCGTCCTACCCAGTCGTAATGACCCGCGTTCAATGACTCCAGGACAAAAAGCCTTTGCAGGTATACTTTTGGTAGCAACAATCGCCACAACATTTGAAGCAGGGGGAATCTTATTAAATTTCGATTTCTTTTCTAATGTAGGAAGATTTCAAGAATCTTTACCCATTGCAATCGGATTTTTCATAGTTTTAATTGCTCACGAACTCGGACACTGGATACTCGCTCGCCGTCACCAAGTCAAATTGAGTCTACCTTACCTACTTCCTTCCGTGCAAATTGGTTCTTTCGGTGCAATTACCCGCTTTGAATCATTGCTACCCAACCGTAAAGTTTTGTTTGATATTTCTTTAGCTGGCCCGGCAGCAGGAGGAATTATTTCATTATTAATCTTACTTGTGGGATTGCTGCTTTCCCATGAAGGAAGTTTATTTCAATTACCAAACCAATTTTTTCAAGGTTCAATTTTGGTAGGAAGCTTAGCGCGGGTAATTCTTGGCGAAACTTTGCGATCGCCTGTAGTGGATGTGAATCCTTTGGTGATAATTGGCTGGTTGGGTTTAGTTGTAACAGCTTTAAATTTAATGCCAGCAGGACAACTAGATGGTGGTAGAATTGTACAAGCTATTTACGGACGTAAAACTGCCGGACGCACTACATTCGCAACTTTAATTATTTTAGGAATAGTTGGTTTAGGTAATTCTCTCGCTTTATATTGGGCAATTGTAATTTTATTTTTACAAAGAGACTTAGAACGTCCTAGTTTGAATGAAATCACCGAACCAGATGATGCACGCGCTGCATTAGGACTTTTGGCGTTATTTTTGATGGTTGCAACTTTGATACCCTTAAGCCCCGGTTTAGCTGGAAGATTAGGTATCGGAGGATAAAAGAGGAGAAGGGGAGGTGGGGAGATAGGGAGATAGGGAGATAGGGAGATTTGTTATTTGAGAATCCAGATTGATGAGTTGTTTATCATTTTTACTAACCCGCCTAAAATCTGGTTGTAAGTAGCGTATATTTCTCGCCCTAATCTGACATCTAAGTAGTTACATTTGACGGCAAATTTGATCCAGATTTGTGTTTCGGCTGCTTCTGCTTCTGAATCGTTCAATTTAGCCGTAAAAGCAGCTTTGTAACGGCGTTTTCTCCATCCTTCGGCGAAATTAGCACATACAGAACGAGACGAGCGACGAATTTGATCTGTTAAGGAATATCTTTCTTCAACTGGAAATCTCTTGGAGTATTCAAAAATTTTCATAGCTGCGTTGAAAGCCAATTGAAAAACTTCCAAATCTTCATGACTCTTGATAATTCCTTTCCCCATCTCTTAATCCCTCAACCAATTTTCCTCTTCCTATACTTCCCCAAAAACCTCCCTTACTAACAATCCCCCATCTCCCCATCTCCCCATCTCTCCCTAACCTTTCCAGCCAGCTAACAAATTCGGATACTCCGCTGGTGTAGAAAATAATTCCTCGAAACCTTGCTGACGGGGTTGCGACGCTTCCTTACTCATGTTCCACAGAGTTTCGTAGAAGAAGAAAGACATTCCCGCAAAATTGCGATCGCGAACTTGTTTTACTTGGGCTTTAATTTGTTCTATGGGTACGTGTTTGTTTTTTAAACCGGAGATAATACCGACGCTTGTGGGAATATGTGTTTTCGCCGCGATTATCTCGGGAGTCTGCAACTCTTTGACAAATACATTCATATCATTGCGGTAAATTTGGACGATCAAATCTTCGATCAATCCCATACGCTCCCATCTTTGCCAATCTGCTAAAAAGTATTCGTAGGAAAAGCGTTGGGGATTTGGTGAAAGGGCAACTATACAGTCTTTGTCAACCGCTTTGATAGCGAAGAATACTTGCTTCATAAAATCGGTAATCTTATCAGCACGCCATTTTACCCATTCTGGGTTTTTATTATCTCTAGGAGGTGCTTTACCGTTATGTTCTTTTTTGTATAGCGCTACAGTATAACGATCGTATCCATACTCAGATGGTAAGCCGAAATGGTCGTCAAATTGAATGCCGTCTATATCATATTTTTGCACCATTTCCACGATTAAATCCTTGATAAATCGCTGCACGTCAGGACGAAAAGGACTTAACCAAACTCTGTCATGAGTACCTTCTTTTTTTATTTTGCCACCATCAATGCGATTTGTAAGCCACTCAGGATGACGCTTTGCTAATAAGGAATCAGCAGGTGCCATAAAGCCAAATTCAAACCAGGGAATTACCTTTAAACCCC
>JBCBQE010000517.1:0-5250 GCA_039820385.1 Cyanobacteria bacterium J06635_10 | reverse complement strand
AGAAAAAGTCAGATTGAAGACAGCTTTAGGCAAGGAAAAATACAATTTATTCCAGATAACATATTTTTTTATGATGCCAAACAATTTTATTTAAACGATGATAGGATTGACCCGGATTATGACAAATCAGATATTGAGTCGGAAACACAAATATTAATTAATAAAATTCATAGTTTGATTGAAAGGAGAGAAAAGAAACTTCGTACAGAAGTTAATCAATTAGAACAATTATTTTTACAAATACAAAATGGCAATATTCTAAAGCCTGAAGATAAGAAATTACTCAATGATTTAAAAAAAAATATTGAAAAACACAAGGTTATAGAAGTCACTAAATATGAACTAACATCCAAGTTTCTTCAATATCTTAGAAATTATCACGTTATGGTACTTAGGGCAATTAATAATAGACATGGAAAATACGATGTTAGAGATATAGATATATATTTTCATTGTAAAAATCTTGCAGAAGATTTAGTCAAAAACAATTTACAAGAACCGAAAGGCAAGATATCAAGAGCTATTTTATTTGTACAAAAATACGCAAGCGATGAATCAGGATTAACTTCTATTCTGGAAATTATTCAAAAAAAATTAGATACTTGTTATGAAGATATTGCAATTAATTTAGGTAAGAAAATATCAAATAAATTAGAAAATGAAATTTTACACCCACAAGATAAGTCTAATACTTTTTGGTTAGAAATAAAGGATAGATGGGGTAAAGGTTCTGGATACAGAGATGACGTTTTAGGTATGTATGAACATGAAATGAAAGATATTGATAATTTTTTTAGATATGAAATAGAAAATTTATGGCAACAATGGTTGAGTAATAAAATCTTATCTTTTTTCGGTGACGAAGATTTTTAGTAATTTAATCGCAGATACTGAATGTTCCCCAGCAGTTAAAAGTTGCTGTGCGATTCGTTCTCTCAAATCTATAGCTTCATCTAATTGATTAACATCACCAATCGGTGATCGCATAAGTAATCTTGGATAAACTTGCTCCGACCAAAGTTGTTCGCTTTTGTTTATTCTTTCTACATCCAATTTAGGAATGGGGATAGTTAAAGGGTAGGGAATTGAACCTTCGCTTTCAGACTTATAACCGGGATTGGTAATTACGCATTTTCCTTGAGGGAAGCGCATAATTTCATCCGGAGTAAGAATCGGCATTGTTTGTAAATTATCCGTCCAAGTTACTGTTCGTCCTTCCACCGAATCACTGATAGATTTATTCTTAACAATAAATTCCTTGTGTCCGAAGGATTGAGAAAACTTGTCCGCAGTTGAGTAATTTGCTGGGTTATAAAGAACTTTTGTACTGCAAGCACTAGTTATCGCAGCGGCTAGGTTTTCGCCATATGTATTAGCAAGTTGTTCTAAAGATTGGACACCCAGGACAAAGCAAGCTCCGTTACTTCTGTACTCGTTAATCCATTGGGGTAATGCTTTTAGATACAGCGATGGCAATTCGTCGATAAATATTCCTATTGGGTCTTTCCTTGGAGTACATAAATTGCTAACAATTGTCATATGAAGCGCTGCTGCAAGCAATGGTCCGACCACATCACGTCTGGGGTCATCCAATTTGAAAATCAGGATTTGTTTTCCCGATAATTTGGTAGAAATTGTGCTTTTACCAATGAAAGAAGAAAGAAGCGAACGCTGGATAAAAGCGGAAAATATTCCGACTGTAGTTGTGTCAATGCTTGCAATAGTTTTCTCGCTATCTTTTGCTTTTAAGTACTGTTGAAACGAAGCTGCAACCCAGCGAGAAACTGTACCTGCTTGTACTGCTGCGTGTAATTTGTTGATAAAATCATCAACTGATTGAATGCAGTAAACAGTTGCTAAATCTGGACAATCACTTCCTTTGGCTAATTGAATTAATGCTTTAGCTAATAAATCAGCAGCTTTTGAGAAAAACTCATCACCCTTACCGCTACCACCAGCATTAGCGTTAATTACCTGAGCAATTTGTCCTGCACTTACCGCGTCTTCCTGATTCTCCATGAAATCAAGCGGGTTAATGATTTCGCTATAGGGTTCACCAGGAGCAAATATTCGCACATCGTAACCGTAGCGGGCTGCAAGTGGTGCAAGTAATTTCATTTGGTCGCCTTTCTTGTCATAGACGATTAAGGGAAAACCTTGCATCATGCAACTTTCCGCCATACGGTCAATAGTGCCGAAAGTTTTACCAGAACCAGGAGCGCCAAGAACAAGAGTAGAACGTTCCGCATGAGGAATCCAAATAGTTGGCGATGCTCCAAAAAAAGTTTGAAGTGATGCACCAAACTTTCTGAATCTACCAGAAAACCAATAACGGGGAGAACCGCACCAAAAAGTTACCTTATTGTGCTTGCGTTCTTCAATTTGTTGAAGAGCGAGGTTTGTTGCAGCTAATTTTTCGCTTATTCCTACTACTCTTCCCGTAGAAATCTTACCTTTTTTACCATTAGAAAATTGACTTAGTATTAATAAGAATACTAAAATTCCTATCATTGCCAAACCTTCGGGATTAGCGAAAGTTTTTATAAGTCCGTTAATATCAAGGCTTGATTTGATACCATTTGATTGTTCTTCAACTAAAGTTTGATTATTTGTAATTTTTGATAAAATCAAATATTGCTTCATTTATAATGTTTGTATTTGGGTTAAAAATACTTATTCCAATCTTTCAAAAATAATGTCGCTATTAGTAAAAAAACTCCAAAGCTAAAATTAAAATAGATAAGAAAGCGTACAATTTTAGAAGACAAACTATTACTCATATCCCGTTCCTGATTATTAAAAAAATTTCTCCCTCACTCTCTCCCTCCCTCACTCCCTCCTCAGTCTCCAACGAAAATAGGCGCATTAACTTCGTAATTTAAAAACGGAACTGGACCAATAAAATATGGTGTAGCTCCACAGACATTCTTGAAGCGAAAGAACAAAGCTGTGTCAACAGTATCGGTCGTTTCCGACGGCTCCATAACTACTACTTTAAAAGCGCTTCCATAAGGCAATCTTCCAGTGGGTTCCTTTCCTGCATTTACCGATTTTAAACAACCCCAACCACCTTCTACTTTTTGATATTTTCCGCTAATCCAAGAGCGTCCTTCAAATTCATCTCTAATGTTACGTCCTGAATTTTCTAAATCATCAAGTTCAATGTGTGGACAATTTTCACCTTTACAAGGTACGGAAAAACCCTCTACATCCGAACCAGATACCGTGCGTTGACGACGTTTTTCAGCACGACCCCAGATAAAATCAATTCTGGCGACTTTATTACCTACTTCTGTTAAAGGAAGGGGGAAAGAAGTTAAAGGTACAGCGTTTAATCCCGGAACATCTTTAATTAAAGTATTTTCCCAAGCATTGAAATTGGATAACTGTACTGCATTAAGGTTAGGAATATCAGAAATGGTATATGTTGATAAATCTATTTGGTTGAGTTTTAGCTCTCCTAAAGTCGGATTTTGGGATAAAAGATTTGATAGAGTTGTATTAGTATTAGTTTGAGGACATTCGGCTTTTAAAAGCGCAGTGATGGGTGGTATTTCATCCGTATTAGTTTGTCCTAAATTTGGTACGACTTCTGCTAAATGTTGAATTGTTTGTTCTCCTAATAATGAAAAATCTTCTAAGGTAGAAGTGTTTAAATTGGAATCATTAGAAACACTTGTAATATTACTAAGGCTAAATAATTGGGGTTTTAACGCTTCATCAATATCTCCTAATGTCAAGTATCTGTCTGGAGTATCCCCCACATTCCATTCACGAGATAATCCGTTAGCTTTTATTGAACCACTTTCTTGTATTGGTGGCATATTATTAAATGAAATCCTCTGCCAATCAGGTATTAATACTTGTTGACCTCCCTCTGAAGAAATCATACGGGTAGGTAAATTAGTTGGGCTTTGTGCAAAAGTTGAACTTGAGTAGATACTAATGGAAGCGGCGAGAATAGGGATAGCTTTTAAAGTTATAAATTGAGCAATTTTCATTCATCTGTGTTGATATATTATTTCTTATTTTTAGTTAATTATCAGCATGGAAGTAATTCCCTATTGACGTAAAAGTATTTATCACAAAAGTCATATTTTCATGTACTCGCAGGTAAACTACCGCAACACAACGGCTTTTAACCTCATTAAAATAAAGATAATACAAAAAATATTATTGCTAAGAACGGTAAAAGCATGTCAAAACCTAAAATTCTTCAAGAAAATAAAGATTATACATTTCGCTCGTACTTTGAAATGACTTACGAGCCAGAAGAGATTTTAGCTGAATTTGGGTATAACTTGGTCAGGTCTAAATTATCCCTACCAAAGACTCAAAAACCACTTGATAGAATTGCGGATTTAAAAGACCGTATTGAACGAACTTTACCTCGTGTTAGTCTAACAAGTGAAACTGCTCGTCGCGAAACCCTTGTTGCACCATTATTATTAGAAGTTGCTACTTATTATTGTGACTGTCAGTTGCGTATTGAATACCCCTTGGCAGTAACTAAATGGTTAAAAGGAAACTTGGATTATTTGCTGCGTGCAAGTCAAAGTCTTTTGGTGGTTGAAGCAAAAAAGGATGATATCACCAGAGGATTTACGCAAATGGCTGTAGAATTAATTGCTTTATCTCAAATAGAAGAACAGCCATTTCAATATGGGGCTGTAACGATTGGGGATGTTTGGCGTTTTGGTTTACTAGATGTCGAAGCTAAACGGATTACCGAAGATATTAAAATTTATTCGCTACCCGATGATTTAGAAGCATTAATGCTTGTTTTGGTAGGGATTGTTGAGCGGAATTCTTTAAATAATATTGTCTGAAGTACCTTTATTTAATGCTTTCTAACAGTCAAACAAACAAGAAGGTTATGCTGCCCACCTACTTGTATCTGGTGATGCAGCCGGACGAGGATAAGCAGCTTTATTACGAATTTAAACAATTTTTTATTATTTCCAAATCATGCTTTTGATAATGTCATAACGCACCATTGTTTCTTGAACAATTTTTGTTCTGGATATAAAATCTCTACCGTTTAGTATAGTAAATCCCTATGGCAAAAGATAGATTCCACTATGTTGTTAGAAAAGTATTAGAAAAAGACGGTTGGGAAATAACGGCTGACCTACAATTTTTTTATGTTCCATCTCGTGACCCTTATGTAATTAATATAGATGATGTCGATTTTGAAATTGATTTAGCTGCGGAGGAACTTTTAGGAGCAGAAAAACAAGGACAGAAAAT
>JBCBQE010000516.1:0-5253 GCA_039820385.1 Cyanobacteria bacterium J06635_10 | reverse complement strand
GTCCAAGCATCATTCCACAGGAAATTATTACAAATAGCAATTTCTGCTGCAATAATTTTACTGCGAGTTAAAGGTAAAGCTAAAGTATTGGGATCGCTAAGTAAGTAAAGTATCGCCATATCTACAAATACTCCACTTAAACCTACTAAACCAAAGCGAATAAATCTGCCAATAGGAAAACCCCAAGGCTGGCTAAATTGTTCTACTGTTTCTGTAGAAAAACGCAATCTCAGTAAATGGCGGATATAGTCAAGATAATGCTTCCAACTTACTTTGCTTTCTCCATCCTGACGTTCGCAAAATACATAACCCAATTCCGCGATTTCCCTTACTCTTCCTCTCCCCAAAACTTCTAAGAGAATTTTGTAGCCTATAGGATTGAAAGTTATATCTTCTACACAACTACGACGCACCATAAAATAACCACTCATCGGGTCGGAAACTCTACCCGTGACTCGTGGTACAATGATTAACCCCAACAACTGAGCGCCACGAGATAAAAAACGCCGAATAAAACTCCAGCTACTTACCCCACCACCTTCTACATGACGACTGGCAACCGCTAAATCTGCTCCTTTTTCAATAGCCTTTAGTAATTGCAACAGTATGTGTGGTGGATGCTGCAAATCTCCATCGATTACACCTAATACTCGCCCTCTGGCACTTTGCCACCCACGAATTACGGCTGAAGAAAGTCCCCGTTCATTTTGACGGCGCATCACCTGTAATTGCGGGAATTCTGACATCATGGACAAGGCTACTTCCCAAGTACCATCCGGGCTATTATCATCAACTATAATTAGTTCGTAATCTCCAGGGATGCTTTCATCAAGCAAGCTACTCAATGTCCTGACGATTTTATTGATATTTCCAGCTTCAAGGTATGTAGGAATAACCAACGAGAATAGAATGCTTTGATTTGTAACACCGACTTCTGTTGGTAATCCAGGAATCTGTAAAGAGCCGCTGGGCACTGATAAAAGCTTCTTCGATTGAATTATACTCATGAAGAAAATAATTTTTTGGGCAAAGTGCTTTTAGTAATTATGCTTGAATTTAGCGCTTTTAGAATGGTTAATGGATAAAAGTGAGTGGTGAGTGGTTAGGAGCTAGGAGTTAGGAGTTAGGAGTTAGGAGTTAGGAATTCTCCTCATCTCCCCATCCCCCCATCTCCCTCTCTACAATTTTGATTAATTTAATCCCCTAAGCGGGCGTTACAAATGGATATTAGCTGCAACAATGAAATAAGTGTCTTAATTGTTGAGAAAAGCTATTTTTTTGAAAAATCCCTGTGAAAAATAAAGTTGATACAATTCTTGAGCGTGCCTTAAAAGGTGACGATTTATCTCAGTCAGAAGGAATTACATTATTAAAACAAACTGAACCCAGTGCGATCGCCGCTATTCATACAACAGCCGACAAGTTACGATTTTCTCAAGTAGGAGATACTGTTACTTATGTAATAAACCGAAATATTAATTTTACTAACATATGCGAGCAACATTGCAGTTTTTGTGCTTTTCGGAGAGATGAAGGCGATACAGGTGCTTACTGGTTGGATTGGGGCCAAATTTTAGAAAAAACTACAGATGCGGTAAAACGCGGTGCCACGGAAATCTGTATGCAAGGTGGATTAAACCCCGAAGCGAAAATAGATGGTAAATCTTTGCCTTACTATCTCAGGTTAGTAAAAACGATTAAAGCAGAATTTCCTCAATTACATCTTCATGCTTTTTCTCCCCAGGAAGTCCAATTCATTGCCAGACTTGATGGATTAAGTTATGCAGAAGTAATAACCACCTTAAAAGATGCCGGTGTGGGTTCCATGCCAGGAACAGCAGCAGAAGTATTAGATGATGAAGTTAGGCGTATTCTTTGTCCCGAAAAAATAAACACTGCAACTTGGTTAGAAATAGTCGGTACTGCCCATCAATTAGGTTTACCCACTACCAGCACAATGTTGTCGGGACATATCGAAACCCCAGAACAACAAATTGGACATTTAGAAAAATTGCGATCGCTACAAAAAACTGCCGTTGACAAAGCCTATCCGGCTCGCATAACGGAGTTTGTTTTGTTACCTTTTGTTGGAAAGGAAGCGCCAAAACCCTTGCGCCGTCGTGTTGGACGCGATCAGCCAGAGTTAGATTCGTCACTCTTACTTACTGCTGTAGCGAGAATTTATTTAGGTAATTGGATACAAAACCATCAACCTAGTTGGGTAAAACTGGGAATTGATGG
Organism: Cyanobacteria bacterium J06635_10; assembly: GCA_039820385.1. Lineage (GTDB taxonomy): Bacteria > Cyanobacteriota > Cyanobacteriia > Cyanobacteriales > Nostocaceae > Rivularia. The sequence continues at coordinate 3,012 of JBCBQE010000516.1, read as the reverse complement.
GGCATCTTTAGCTCTAAATTGTGGTTGTAACGATATCGGTGGTACCTTGATGGAAGAGCATATCACTACAATGGCCGGTGCTATAGGGGGTACCTGTATGTCCGTCTCAACTCTACAAGCAACCATAACTTCTCTAGGAAGAACATACCAACAACGGAATACACTTTATGAAAAAGTGGAGCTTATCGCTAAGTTATAAATAACCAAAATCTATGTCTCGACGCAATATATTGCGTCTCTTTTTTGAATTAACTAGACAAACCTAAAGCCAGGAAATACAAAAACTGAAGAAAATCACTTTACTTTTTCGTTTTTGATTATTGATCTTGAATCCTTCATGGTTCTTCAAGAATGATCCCCAGGATACAAATACAGGATACGATGGACGTTGATTTAAGTATTTGTTCACAAACAATGGATATGAACCGCTATTGGTCACGTTTACTTGCCTTAATTTTAGTTGTAGTCATAGGTTTGACTGGGTGTTCTGGTAATTCAGATAAACTAACTGGGGATTATCGGCAAGACACTATTAATGTAGTTGAAGTTTTGAGAGAAGCCTTAGCTTTACCTGACGATGCATCGGATAAAGCAGCAGTTCAAGCAGAAGCACGTAAAAAGATTAATGAGTTTGCCGCTCGCTATCAGCGTAATCCATCTGTATCTGGTTTAAGTTCCTTTACAACTATGCGAACTGCTCTTAACTCCTTAGCTGGACATTACAGTTCCTATCCCAACCGTCCTGTACCCGAAAAGCTCAAAAATCGTTTGGAACAAGAGTTCAAGCGAGTAGAAATAGCGCTTAAGCGTGGTGCTTAATTAATTACTATATCTTGTATTAGTTCACGGTTAGTAGTTAGAAGTCAAATAAAAAACTACTAACCGTAACAATTTATTAATTTTAAATTAGAGAATCTTTGTATATCTTCGGTTATTTACATTATTAGTACTTTTTTACTATATTTCATGGGTGACTAAAAATAAAAAACCAACGTATTATAGCTACCTGTGGATGCTACGGTATGGAGGATAAGCAATAAAAGAAACACAAAAGTTGCTTAAAATTTATAGTATTGACATTTCTCTGAAAATCGAATAAGGATATACGGCAACAGAAATAGTAGATTAAAAGTCTATAAAATCGAGGCTTCAAACCTTCGATCGCGAAATTATGTAATAAAATACACGTTACCTAATAGAAGTGTATTGGGGTGGTTACTTTTTTTAATTTTATTTAATGAGTATGTCTAAGCGTGCCTTGAATGTTGCCAAGCCAAAGTTAATTTTGAGACAATTGTTCGCAGTAATTTTTGGTACGAGTCTGCTTGTTCCTTATGTAAAAATTCAGCCAGCAAGCGCACAAGTAACCAGATATTGTCACATATCATCTACCGCAGTCAGAAAAAAAGAAAAGTTACGTGTATCAGCACAGAAAGGCAATCAAGAAGCAGCAACGAGTTACCAGCAATTAGTGAGACAACACTCACAAGCAGTACAAAACTGTCGCAGACGCACATGGCCACAAGTTCAAGCCATTTGGTTGCGCTTATATCCCTGTGATGTTCGAGCCGGGGCACTCGACAAGGTTATGGATAAAATTGTCAACCAGGGGTACAACCAAGTTTATGTAGAAACTTTTTATGATGGCCGAGTACTGTTGCCAGCAAGCTCGAATCGTACAGTCTGGCCGTCAGTAATTCGTAGTAAAGGTCACGAAAATACTGATTTATTGGCGCAAGCGATTCAAAAAGGGCGCGAACGGGGATTAAAGGTATATTCCTGGATGTTTACCACTAATTTCGGCTATACCTATGCCCAACGTAAAGATAGAGATGAAGCGATCGCCCGGAATGGAAAAGGTCAAACTAGCTTATATGTAGTAGATAACGGCTCTCAAGTATTTATCGATCCCTATAATTTACAAGCGAAACGCGACTACTATCGGATGGTGACGGAGGTAATGCGCCGTCGTCCAGATGGGATACTATTTGACTACGTACGCTATCCGCGTCAAGCAGGAAAAGATTCCATAGCCACTAGAGTTACAGATTTATGGTTATATACCAAATCTACTCGAAAAGCTTTATTTCAACGAGCGCTAAATAACAAAGGATTGCAATTAATTCGGCTATTTTTAAGCAAAGGATACGTTACGTCAACAGATATAGCTCGAATTGACAAACAGTATCCTCAAGAAGGAGAGCCGTTGTGGCAAGGGCGCACTCCACCCATACAACAAAAAGCGATCGCTTCCCCACAAGAAAGACAACCCCTGCTGCAATCAGAATTATGGCAACTTTCCGTTGCTCACGCCATGCAGGGAATTTTGGATTTTGTAGCACTCGCAGCTTATCCAGCGCAGCAGTTAGGAGTTCCCGCGGGAGTAGTATTTTTCCCTGGTGGTAATCAAACAGTAGGAAAAGGTTACGATTCTCGTTTACAACCTTGGGATAGATTTCCTAATTCCTTAGAATGGCACCCGATGTCTTACGGAAAATGCGGTAATACCCGTTGTATTGTTTCTCAAGTAAAGCGAGTATTAAGCATGGCTAAACCGGGAACCCAAGTAATTCCTGCCTTAGCAGGTGCTTGGGGTAAATCGGTAAGCAATCGTCCACCTTTGGAAGTACAAATGCGAGATTTGAGTAAATACAAGCCATATATCAAAGGTATCAGCCATTTTGCTTACTCTTGGCAACATCCCCAAGATGATAACAACCGAAAATTTTGTCGGGTGCGTTAATTGAAAAAAGAAGAAGGAATATAGCGGTGTTCGGTTGAGGGGAGCCGGAGACGCTCCGCCTCCGGTGCAGTACAGTTACAACCCCTCTCCAAACCTCTCACCTCACGGAGGGGAGAGGCTTTAAGGCTCATATCAAAGGGCTCTCATGAGATCTTTTTAGGAGAAAAAAATTCTCATGGGTACCCGTCAAATTTTAAATTTTGTATTTCATTCAACAGAAATTCGCTATATTAATTATTCTTTCTTCTTTTTTGATTCCAATATTAACT
>JBCBQE010000515.1:0-5261 GCA_039820385.1 Cyanobacteria bacterium J06635_10 | reverse complement strand
GAAAGAATTTCTATTGTAGTTATTAATGCTTCTGTACCTACTTCTCGAACTTCTAAATAACCTTCTTTAATTGTTAAAGGAACGGGAATTCTGACTTTTACAGGTTCTACAGTCGGTTCGGCAACTGCTACATTAGTTACTGTAGAATCATTTGCAGTTTGCCGGCTTTTTACTGTTACATCAGGAATACCTACCTGTAATGAATCTTCATCTGAAGTTTCATATGTTCTGACTTCAACTGCAACCCTGTATTTTGGACGCAATTGAGGAGATAATGTCTACAGATAATAAAGTTGTACAATAAATAATAAACTTGTACAATTTCCAACTCTTCATCACCTGCGGAAAGTTTTACATTTTTACTTGTAAGGCTTGCGATAAAAGGCTTCTAATGTTACCGAAAGTGCCTGAACTGTATAACTTTATTATTTAGGATTAGAAATAAATTGTACAACTTTATTTTTTCTTGCTTCCGGATTGGCAATTTTAAATCAAGGGTTTCAGACGACAAAATTGTATAACTTTATTATTTGTCCACAGATAAAAATCTGGCTATTTCGATAATTAACCAATGATGTAATCCTGGAAATAGTTCGGGATGTTCTAAATATGGATTCATTCCGGGAAATGGAGAAGACATAATTTATCTTATTTTTTGTTCTTTTAAAAGTTCATCTAACCATATTTTATCTTCTTGACTCAATTCAGGCACAGCTTCTTGACTATAATCTATAACTAAATCATAACTAGCTCTTTCATAAATACCATTAATTAAATCTTGTAAATCAACTATGGGTTCTCTATCACCTTCCCGTAAAGGTAAAGGGAATTTAGGAATACTATCTTTTAAATTAAATGGATATAAATCAGCTTGAGGACGCTTTTCAAAAGTACTAACTAAAATACTATAATCGCTTTGAATATGATTATCCAAAATATCCATTGGTTTGCCATCTCGCAACAAATCAATTTCTACTAAATTACTTGCACTTCCCAATACTTGTAAGCGTTTTTTATTATAAGCTCTACGCCCTTAACCGGAACGTTTATTTTTAGGAGAAAGAACTTCAATTACTGTGACAACTTCCTTTGTGGCTATATCTCTTACTTCTAAATAACTTTCCCTGACAGTTTCCGGCATGGGAAAATTAACTGTTATTGGTTTAACTCCTGGAGCAGCAACAGCAATATTTCCCGTCTCCGATTTATTTGTTGTTTGAGAAGCTTTTACCGCAACATCAGGAATACCTACCAAAACCGAATCACCAGTATTCCGATAAACTCTTTCTTCAATATCTACTATATATTTAGGACGTAATTGGGGAGATAAAGAATCTGCAATTGCTACTATTAAACGTTTATGAATTTTCTGCCATAATGCAGGATTTTCTAAATATGGGTTCATTCCCGGAAATGGTGAATTCATCTCTCTAACTTTATAATTTTTTTTTGATAGAAGGTTTTTTAAGTTTTTAAAACCCTGCAAAGACGTTGCAGTGCAACGTCTCTACATTAAATTCTCTTCTATTTCATATCGTAGCCAAATAAATTCACGTCAACTTCTCCCAATTTCAAATCATCCAAGCCATATTCAGCCCATCTCCTTTCTACCATCGCTGCTACTTCGTCATCGGATTCCAAAGGAGCACCCCATTCATGTTCAGTTTCTGGAGGAATTTTCGTAGTTGCATCAACACCCATTCTTCCTCCCAAACCTAATTTTTCACTGGCGAAATCTAAGGTGTCAAAGGGGGTATTTGGCAATATAAATACGTCTCGCGTCGGATCTACTTTTGAACTTATTGCCCATACGACTTGACGCGGATCGCGAATGTTTATATCTTTATCTACTACAATCACAAATTTGGTGTAGGTAAATTGTGGTAAAGCACTCCAAAATGCTAAAGCTGCTCTCCGCGCTTGTCCGGGGTATGCTTTATCTATAGATATAACCGCCGCTTTATAACTCAAAGCTTCCATTGGTAGGAAGAAATCGACAATTTCCGAAACTTGCTGTCGCAGAATCGGCGTGTAAATCCGGTTAAGTGCGATCGCCATCATGGCTTCTTCTTTGGGTGGACGACCGCTAAATGTAGTTAAATACACTGGTTCTTTGCGGTGAGTCATGCATTGAAAGCGTACTAATGGTGAATCTTCAACACCGCCGTAATAGCCCATATGGTCGCCAAATGGTCCATCTGGAAGTACTTCTCCGGGGGTAATGGTTCCTTCGAGGACAAATTCCGAATCTGCGGGGACTTCTAAATCCACAGTTTTACATTTTGCCAAACTTACCCCGGAACCACCGTATAAACCCGCAAACAACCACTCGGATAAATCTACTGGAATTGGTGTCGCCGCCGCCATAATAATTAAAGGATCGACACCTAAAGCAATTGCTACTTCTAATTTCTTGCCATTCTCAGCAGCTTTACGTAAATGTCTGGCTCCACCCCTTACGGAAAGCCAGTGTACTGTCATGGTGTTTTTAGATTGGAGTTGTAAACGATATACCCCCACATTTGGTGTTCCCGTTTCACAATCTTTAGTAATTACCAATCCTAAAGTGATAATCTTACCTGCATCGCCGGGATAAGGGCGTATCAAGGGTAATTTATTTAAATCTAAGTCATCACCTTGGATGACAACTTGCTGGCAAGCAGGGAAAAAATCTCTTCCGGGTTTAGCTTTGACAACATCAAATAACACCTTACCAAAATCGATCGCTTGAGAAATCTTTTTTGGTGGCTTTGGTTGTTGCAGCATCGCCAACTTTTTCCCCAACTCTTCCAACTCTTGGGGATGTTCCATATTCATAGCCCAACATATCCTTTCTACGGTTCCCATGAGGTTTACCGCTACAGGAAAATCAGCACCCTTGACATTTTCAAAAATTAAGCCAGGACCACCTTTTTGCAGCATACGGTTGGAAATCTCCGCAATTTCCAACTCAGGGTCAACTTTAGCGGTAATTCGCTTTAATTGTCCCTTTTCTTCCAAAATTTTGATAAATCCCCGTAAATCTCTCGCCATTGTAAATATAAATCGTAAAGTTATTTGAAGCGTTTTTTATATTATCAGGCAAAAGTGGGGATTTGGGGATTGAGGATTGGGATCGGGAATAATGTTTTATCTGCCTTTAGCAATCTCAAGAAAACGATAACCAAAAGCTTTAACTTGACGTTCACTATTTGTTTTAGCAATAGCTTCTTGTTCTAAATCTGCTCCAGGTAATAAATTCTCCCACCAATCAGCTAGAAGACTAGCCAAACTCTCGGGAGAGTTACGTTCAAAGAAAATGCAGTTAGGAGGATTTTGCTCTATATTCACAGGTAAATCTGAGAGAATCATTCGTTTTCCCAAACATCTTGCATCCTCAACAAGCGTACTCCATCCTTCAAATAAAGAAGGTTGAATAACAGCTAGGGAACGTCGCATTAATTGCACTTGATCGAATTTAGGAATAAGTCCCAGCAAATATATTTGTTGAGAAATGCCTAATTTATGAATAGTTTGTAATATTGTATCTGAGAAATCTGGTTGCCGATAGTCATGAATATGACCAGTGCAGACAATAACAGGATAAATTGACTTTTCTTGTAATAACTTTAAAGCTTTAAAAACTAGCAAATGGTTTTTGTGCTGCCAAAACTGGTTACTGATTAAGAAGAAACGTTTTGGTAGATAATATTTCTCTTGGATATGCAGAGGATTTCCTTCGTACCATGTAGATGCAGGAGATGTCTTAAAGGAAAGAACTTTTGTTTTGTGCGAAGCTTTGGGAAAAAAATTCTGGAAGTCTGAGGAAGCATCTTTACTACTTAGAACAACAGTAGATGCACGATTAGCGATCGTTGAAAATGAATTGTCTCGTTTTTGAATTTCCTCATTAGTAAAAAACTGAGTTAAATATTTATGTTGAAAATCGGGAATCCAAGCGGCTGAACGATATGATTTATGTTGGTTATCTTGACTTATATATGGGTAAATAAAGTCAATGTTTTCTTTTCTAATAAAAGCTTCAATTCTAGGATTTTGCTGTTTAGATAAAGTTTTAATAATTTTCCAGCGGAGGCGATTTTTAAGTGTACAAGGTTCTAGATCGATTTCTTCGTAGTAAATCTTGTCAAGGTGCGAGTCAATTTGATCGAAGACACTTTGCTTGATTGATTGACTACAAATTAAACACAGTTCAAAAGTGGAGCGAATATCGGGTGGTAGACTTCCTAATGCTAAAATAATATTTTTGATATACTCTATGCCACCGAGCCATCCATAACTACCTTGCATGATTAAAGCAATTCGCATTTTCTTCATATACCTATTAACTCCGCACGACACCAATTTGCAAAAGTTTTAACACCCCGCTCTAGAGGTACAGAAGGAGTAAACCCTAGATTCTTTAACTTTGATACATCGGCTTGCCAGTTCAACGGTGTACCTACAGGTACTGCTCCATCAAACTGCACGGGATAATCAAGCTCTAGAGCATCTAAAATTAAGTGGGCTAGTTCCTCAATGCAGACTTCTCTTCCAGTTCCCAGATTATAAGCTTCACCTTGCATTGGGGCAGATTCAGCAACGACGTTTAAAGCTTTGGCAATATCAAGGGCATGAATAAAATCGCGGCTCTCCTTACCAGTACCTTGCAAAATCAGAGAGGATTGAGAGATTGCTTTATGACAGATGTCCCATAGCACCTGACGACGTAAACCGGGACCATAAGCTGAAAATATTCGCACACTGGCTGTCGGCAAATTATATACTTTTGTAAATTCAAGACATAGCTGCTCGGACTGCAACTTATGAAAACCGTAGGGAGATAAAGGAGCGTAGAATTGTTTTTCGCTTACTGGTAAAGACTCAGGATTGCCATATACAGCCGCACTAGACAGAAAAATGAACCGACATTCAGGAGCATTCAACCGCAGAGCATTTAGTAGTTCAAATGTTACCATCGTGTTGCAGTAAAAGTCGGCAGCAGGTTCGGTCATAGACAAACCAACGGAAGCACGACCCGCACAATGAATACAAACTTGAGGTAAATTATCTTTAAGTACAGAATTTAGAGTTGCATCTGGAAGTTGCAGTCGGTAGTAAGCAGACAAATTCGCCAGTGGTGCATTTTCAGGAGTCGAGTTGTCAACACCAATAACAGACCAGCCTTGCTGTGAGAAATAACGAGCAACATACCGACCAATAAAGCCTGCAACACCTGTGATTAAAACTGATTTTGTTTGAGTATTCACTTTTTGATTGCC
>JBCBQE010000514.1:0-5272 GCA_039820385.1 Cyanobacteria bacterium J06635_10 | reverse complement strand
AGTAAAATTCGAAAAACGCCCACCCACGCACGTTCTGGACGACATCGGGGTGAAACCTTGGAAACATGTGCTCAAATTTAAAAAGTTTAGGATTTATTGAAAATCGAAATAGACTGCTTACTGAAGAAGAGTTTATCAAAAAAATGAGAAATGCTCGGCAAATAAGAGAAGAAACTTATTTTAAGCCCGATCTTAGTCAAAAACTGAAAATCAAGGAAAAGTTTTTCTCGTTTTTCAACTTGCTCCGGGGTAACGATTGGTGGTTTTATAAAATTCCCCCGCTACTCGCTATTGCCTACGCCCAAATCCTCATACAAGATACACCACCTCAACAATCTATCGTTACTCTACTCAGTCTTTTAATTTCAATGTTTTTCGTTGCAGCTTACGGTCATGTTGTCAATGACATCTTTGATATTGAGATAGATTCGCAAGCTGGTAAGCAGAATCGAATGGCATCTCTTTCTAAAAGACAACGAACTTAATAAAGTTTGAGTTTAGCCATTTTAGGTGTAATACCTTGGTTATTTATTGGCTTTAACTCAACTTCAGCAATTTTGCTTGCTTCTATCTACACGTTGCTAACCATTTATCCCGCTCCACCGCTCCGACTCAAAGAACGATATATTTGGGGTGTAGTTGCTGATGCTGCTACCGTACACGCAATTCCCGCTTTGCTAGTCGCTACAGTATTCTCTAATTTAGCTGTATCGTCTCCACCGGAAAACTACATTCTCGAAGTCATTGCTACAACTTGGGCATTTGCGGTGGGCGTTCGGGGCATTTTAATACATCAAATTTACGACCGAGAAAATGATTTGAAATCCGGTGTAAAAACATTAGCTACAAAGTTTGGTGTAGAATCACTGCGATTTTGGATTAATTATATTGTGTTTCCACTCGAAGCTATTCTTTCAAGCGCACTGAATTTTGTAATAGCTCAATCTACGCCTTTGTTTCTCGTGCCTTGCACTGCTTACTTTTTGATGCTACTGCTCATTGTAAAGGATGATTTTAATCCTTCTCCTTCACAGGAATCCCATCGTGGCAAAAATATCGTATTACACGATTTTTATGAAGTTTGGTTTCCTTTGAGCTTACTAATACTGCTATCTTTACAAGAACCTATATTTTTACTTATACTTGCCGCGCACATTGCTTTATTTTACTCTGCTATTAAGCAACGATGGCTATATTCGGTATACCGGCTAAATTTGAGATTACAAAAAATGAGTAATTCTCAATCCGAAAAGAGTGCTGAGATAAGGAACAATCAAAATAAAGAGGAAAGTTTTTTGTTGTCCCCTTCTAATGATTTGGAACTGAGCCTTGTTCGAGCGATTGAATTCTTGGAAAATAATCAACTGGATGATGGTGAATTTGTAGTTGAATTTGATAAAAAATATGAAAACAATCAACAGAATGAAGATTGGCAATTTGATAGTAGCAATTTTGTGACAACCTTAATTCTTTATTATTTGGGTTTTTTAGATAATAAAAAAGTCCAGAGTATCACTCAGAAAGGGCTAGAGTTTTTAAAACATGAAATGATATTTGGTGGTCTATGGAAGTATTGGTCTTCAAAAAATGACAAACAGAAAACAATCCCTCCTGATTTAGATGATATTTGTTGTATATCCCATCTTTTTCAAATCAATAACATCCCTTTACCGAACAATAAAAATATTATTCTTGGTAATAGAAACCATGAAGGATTTTTCTACACTTGGGTCTTGCTTCGTTCAATCACAAGTGTAATCCTTAATATAATAACTTTTGGTAAAGCTCTATCATATTCGGACGAAATTTGGCAGCTTACAGATAGAGATGATATTTGTTCTGTTGTCAACGCTAATGTTTTATTGTACTTGGGTGAAAACAAAAATACTCAGAAAACTATAGAACATTTAGTTAACATTATACTGAATAGTAATGAGGAATTTCATCTGTCATTTTATGACCACCCTCTAAGTCTTTACTATATGCTTTCAAGGGCATACTTTAATGGAGTTACATCGCTAAAAACAACAAAAATTCCCATTATTCTCAAAATTTCCAAAATGCAAAAAGCGGATGGTTCTTTTGGCAATGAACTATTGACTGCTTTGGCAATCTGTACGTTACTTAACTTTAACTACGTCCTTCCTAATCTGGAAAAAGCAATTCAGTTCTTGCTTAATACTCAACAAGCTGATGGTTCGTGGCAAAGGATTCCCATGTATGGTGGTCAGCTAGATCGGAAACTTTTTGGTTCGGAAGCTTTGACTACAGGTTTTTGTGTAGAAGCCTTAGCTCGCTACCGTTTACTAAATATTTCTGCTGCTGAAGAACGGAAACAATTGAATTTATTGACCCCAGAAATGAAGAGAGAGCTTGAAGAGCATGGTTATGTAGTTATCAATCGCTTTGTAAGTGAAGCCGAAGTGGAAGATTTACGAGAGTTTAATCGCGCTCATCCTCTTCCTGATGATATTGCCGAGTTAGAAAACAGCACAAATATTAACACTTCTGACATATCTTACCGACAGAAAGTTAATAACAAACTCAAAAATATCGTCTCTCCAAAATTAGCGAGAATACTACCTGGTTATCGAACCGCGTTTGGCACATGGTATATTAAATCCCCTAACTCCAGCACCAACACCACCCCCCTCCACCAAGATCCATCCCTCACTGCCGAACCTCATACCCTTGGCTTTGGCATTTGGTGCCCCCTCCTTGATGTAGATCCTGGAAACGGTTGCCTTCACGTTGTCAAAGGCAGTCACAAGCTCAATGCCCAACCTCGCCCAGTTTATCAGTTCTCCCCTTTCCCCTACAACGACGATATCGCCACACTTGTGACTGACCATTACCTCACCCATATTCCCCTCAAAGCCGGACAAGCTATCCTCTACGACAAGCGCCTTTTCCACGGCGCAACCGCCAACCCTACCGTCGCCGAACGAGTCGCCTTCACCTGTCTGATATGTCCCGAAAGTCAACCCACCCATTTCGTTTACCGCAGCAACTCCGACTCCCAAACTGTCGGAATTTACGAAGTCCAAGACGACTTTTATAATCGCTACATTCTCAGCGAGAAACCTCACGGCGACGGCGTGAAATTTATCGGCACAGAAGATTACACCTACGACCCCATAACCCATGAAATCATCGCCGAAGTCCTCGAACCACTCCACCAAGAAACATCAACTAATAATTCCTTAGTTACGACTCAAACCCCAAGCTCAATGCCCACAACACAACAGCAAACAACCCAACCCACAAAAACAGAAACAGAATGGTATCAAGATTTACAATACATCCAAGAACAAGCTCAAAAAGATAATCAGCAGTTACAAGCGCATTTAGAAGAAGTAAAAACTCAACTGCAAAACGCTCAATCTGAACTACAAACCTCAAAATCTGAACTGCAAAACACTCAATCCGAACTACAAATCTCACAAACTGACCTAGCACAATCTCAGTCGGAACTAAAGACTTCTAAAACTCAATTAGCAAAACATAATTCAGATTTACAATATACTCAAACACAATTGAGTCAAAGTCAGTTTCAATTGCAACAAACTCAAACCAAACTAACACAATCCCAATCTCAATTACAAAGCACCGGAACTGAATTATTACAACTAAAAACCTATCTCCAACAAACTCAGGGAGAAGAAGGATTAATCAATTATTATCGCTCTCGCATTGCGTCTAATCCCGACGATATTGAACTTTACCATCAGGCATTGACAATTAAACCAGATGATGGTCAAATCCATGTGCAGCTAGGTAATGCTTTAGTTCGGCAAAATCGCTTTGATGGTGCGATCGCCTCTTACCAAACAGCACTTCAATTTCATCCAGAGAACTTTGAGATTTACTTGGAACTAGCAAAGACTTTTGAAAAACAAAATCAATACGAGCAGGCTATAACTTCTTATCGTCAAGCGATTGAACTTAATCCAGATAATGCTTTAGCTTATAAATGCTTAGGAGATATTTTAGCTGAAATTGGTCAGCTATCAGAAGCAACTACCTCTTACCGTCGCGCTTTGCAGCTGCAACCGAGAACTTGATGGATGTGTGATTAAACGAAGGAAGAAGGAAGAAGGAAGAAGGAAGAAGGAAGAAGGCTGGAATTGAGATGGGGTATAATGCCCAACTCAATTCGTCCACCGTGTGACGGTGGGGAATTAAACCCATATGTTTTAGTTAATTCTTCAATACTTACGCGATTCTCACAAGACTCGGGTGGTGCCGTACACTGATTGCCTTATTGTGCCATTAAAAATTAGTCAGTGTACAAGCACCCTACAAGGAAAATATGCGGCGTTGCGTAAGTCCTATTAAATAGTTAAACATAATTAATTACTTAACGACTTGCATTTTCCTCAAGCCAAACTTGTAAATCACCCATACTAGAAAAATCAAGCAACGCTTCACCAAGATTTTCCAATTCTTCCAAAGATAAAATTTCAACCTGTTGACGAACATCCTCCGGTAATTCCCCCACCCGTCGATTTAGCTGACGGAGGATGAGCGATTTTTCACCTTCTTCTTTAATTTCTCGATAAACCCGCGTTTCCTTAAGTGTAATTCCTAACATTTCCTCGACCTCCCGTTGGCTCTTGTTTTCAAACTTGTAAACCATTATCGTGGTTATTAGCTCTATTATGGCGCGATTTGCTGCTTGAGAAAGTTCTTGCTGATTCCTCGCTAACAAATACCTTGCTTCCTGGGTTGCTTGTTTATCCTCCAGGGTAGTTAACACCATCAGCGCTACCCATACAGGTAATTGGCGAATATCTCCTAATTCATCCAAATAAATGCGACTTACCTGGGAACTATTGAGTAGATTGGAATAAGGAAGAAGAAACCGTACATCTTGCACCATTTTCAACAACCGCCTTGGAATAAATTCCCAGGCTAATACACGAAGCGGGAGTAAAGATATTAACCCTCTTTTATCACTTTCTTGAGAGAATAATCAGAAAGCCTTGCAATATAAGCTTTTTGCTCAAAAAATTATGATTTTTAGTTTATGTTAGGAAATAAACGCTCAAATTGGCTTCCAGTATCAAGTTTAAAAACTAGGTTCGATTTTTAGTTTCCTAGAGTGACAAAACAGGGTTAAGTATCTAAACAATTTTCTGTTGAACCTCAACCAACTCTAACGACTCACCATCACCAAGTTGTGCAGTTGATTTGTAATCCATCAAGACTTTGCCCATTATTATACTTCTTGGATTTATTTAATCATGTATCGCTTGCGAGATTATCTAGT
>JBCBQE010000513.1:0-5276 GCA_039820385.1 Cyanobacteria bacterium J06635_10 | reverse complement strand
GAAAATATTTTTGATATTCTAAACCGCAGTGCCATTCAATTCCGTAAAACTGCGGTTTAGAATATCAAAAATATTTTCAAGTTTATCCAGTACTGCTTTTCCCTACTGATTATATAGAGCCGGGTACTGATGAAAAAGGTGTTTATTTCCACTGGCTAAGTTTTGTCGATCCAAAGCGGCAAACTGGGATGATTATGCAAGGTATTCATAACGTACATACCTCTGAATCTCGCTCCCTTAAGGCAAATCTGGAACGCAAAGCTGGTTTTACCTTAGCCGCAAAAGGAAACTACTTTATAGATACTGATACTATATACGTTGATGCGCCAATTGAAATGGGTGTCGAATTCTTGCAAGATTTACGGAATATGGACGATTGGGCGCATTTGCTCAAACCGAATGGTGAAATTACATCCTCAGAAGGTGAGTTCCTCGATGAGTATAACCAGAAGGTAAAAGCAAGAGTAGAATTACACGGTTTAAGTAAATATTATTTGCTCGAACAAGAATTCTATTATCCAGAATATGAATATTATCAGCGCATTCCCATGCTATTAATACCATGTTCCTATGCTTTTGCAGACCCCGAAGCACGCGGTTTTATCATGCATAGAATCAGTTTCTGGAAAACAGATAAATCTCAACTCCACGGTAAACTGCAAATGGAAGATTTAGGGGCTGAGAGTATGAATATTAAGCGCATGTTGGAAAATAAAGCTGGCAATTTGGAAAGCTTTGATAGAGGAATGAGCTATATTCCCCAATCGTAAAGTTCGCGGATTTTGGATTTTAGATGGAGAATTTTTGGAATATAGCGGATTTCAGTTGAGTGCAATACATAAAAACCCCACTCCATTGACGAAGTATTCTCGTAGAGTACCTCTCCCCTCGGGAAGGGAGAGGCTTTTACTAGTGGGAAAAATCACAGTTTTGTATGTTTTGACTGTATTGATTCAATATAAAAGCGCTATAGTTTCCAATTTAAAACCGTAAATCTAAAGCATGAATCTAAAATCGAGGAACTTCTTATTTTAATCTGTTTTTATCGGGGTGCTTTTCTACTAATTTATTGTTAAATCTGTTAAAAATATTCATTTTTGATAAATGACGGTACAACAACTTACAAATACATCTTTTACAATACTTGCCGACAATCTTGATAATCCAAAAGGACTAACCTTTGATCCCGATGGTAATCTCTATGTTGTAGAAGCGGGAATTGGTGGAGATGGAGCCTCAATTCCTGCTCCTAGCGGCCAAGGAAATTTAAGTTACGGATCTAGCGGTGCTATTTGCAAAATTGAAAATGGCGCTGCTAAACGTGTTTTAACGGGATTACCCTCCGTTGGATTTCGCGATGGTACTGGTGCTGCCGGTGCTCACGATATCAAGTTTGATGCCACAGGAATTGCTTACGTGCTCTTAGGATTCGCTGCTAATCCTAATTTTCGCGAACACCTCGGCGATACCGTTTTAGGTAAAATAATTACTTGCGATTTAAGTAATAATTCTCATGGGTACCCGTCAAGTATAGCGGATATCGCTAATTATGAAGTTAATAATAAGGTTTCATCAAGGGATTGTGAAGTTGTCAGTAATCCCTTGTCTCTATACGTAGACAATAATAACTTAGTAGTAGTTGATGCGGGAAGAAACGCTATTCTCAGAGTAAATACTGATGGCAGTGACCTGGAGAAAATTGCTGCAATTCCCGATCGGATATTAACCAATCCAATATTTCCCGGCGCTAAATCGCAAAATTTCGACCGGGGACATGTGCCAGCACCGTCGCTCTCGCGCTCCCAAGCGCCACCGTCGCAAATATCGATTCAATCGGTGCCGACGGATGTAATTAAAGGTGTGGATGGTGCATATTACGTTTGTGAATTTACTGGTTTTCCATTTCCAGAAGGTGGCGCAAAAATCTATAAAATTCATGCAGATGGCGAAATAAAAGTTTTCGCCGATGGATTTACACAGTTAATAGATATGAGCTTTGATGCTGATGGTAACTTGTATGTTTTACAACATATGAATAAATCTGGCTGGAAAGGAAAACCAGATGGAGCATTGATTAGAATTGCTCCTAACGGCGATCGCACAATTCTTATGGATGGTAATGGATTAGAATCACCTTCCGCTCTCACAATCGGTGATGATGGTGCTTTTTATATCATCAACCGGGGTGGTAATCCGGGAAGTGGACAGGTTATCAGACTTGAGAATCAAAAAAAGATTTCCCGTTTTCTTTAAGAAATACAGAGAATGACACATTCCAATAATTGAGACTGTTCTTTAGAGCAATAAGATCGATAATTGAACCACGCCACTTTCTGCAGTAAAGAATTGCATTTATTCCATAAACTACTAATTAATTTCACAAACTATGAAGTTTAAGTCAGTTATTCTTACATTATTTACTGTTAGTGTCACTTCCATTTTTGGAACAACAGTCGCACAAGCAGCCTCACTCTCAGTGCTAGCGGATGGCCTCGATAACCCTCGTAACTTTGACTTTGATTCTGAGGGAAATATTTATCTGACAACTAGTGGTAAAGGAGGGGATGGAGAAGACGGAAGATGTGTTCCATCTCCAAGTTCGCAATTTATTCCTTTATGTGCCGGTAATACTGGTTCCTTACTCAAAGTTACTCCCGACGGTAACACTCAAACAGTAATCCCAGACTTGGCTTCCCTAGCTTTAACACCCTTTGGAGAACAAGCTGCTGGCCCCGCTGACTTCAAATTTGATAGCAAAGGTAATGCTTATCTGTTAATGGGTTATGCTGGCGATCCTTCTACTAGCGGGCCTATTTTACAAACCCCCACCCTAGGAAAGTTATACCAAGTTGACTTGGAAAATGGAACACTAGGAACAGAGATGGCTGATTTTGCTCAGTATGAAGTGGACTTTAATCCCGATGGTACTGACATTATTACCAATCCTTACGCCATGACAATTAAGGATGATACTGCTTATGTAGTTGATGGCGGTGCAAATGTTATCTGGAAAGCAGGATTAGATGGCAGCGGTATTCAAGATGTAGCTGCTTTTCCTATATTACCAGTCGATCAAAGTGAACTTGAATTCCCTAACTTTGCTCCTGAAGGCGAAATTCCTCCCGGCGAGCAACCATCAGATGCACCAGGCGCTCCACCTCTAGAAGGAGAAGAAACAAGCCAAGATTTTCCCATTACTTTCCAATCAGTACCTACAGGAATTACCGAATCTCCCAATGGTGATTTCACAATTGCTGAATACTCTTATTTCCCTTATCCAGAAGATAGGGCACGTCTCTATTCAGTTGATGAAGATTTGAATATAGAAGAGACAATTACCAACGGTGGTGACGGCTTTACTCAGTTAACTGGTACAGCATACGACGAAGAAGGCAACCTGTATGTGTTGCAACACATGAACACCTCGGAATGGAAAAACATTCTCCAAGGTGGTGAAGTAATTGGCGATATCAGCAGTTCAATTATCAAAGTTTCCGCCGATGGCGATCGCGAAACCATTTGGAATGGCAACGGATTAGAGGCTGCTTCTGGCTTAACTTATCGCGATGGTGCTTTGTATACCGCAAATCGTGCTCGCCTTGCACAACAGGGACAATTAGTCAAGATTGACCTTGATGGTGACAAACGGAAAAAAGTTCCCGAACCTGCTTCCGTACTCGGTTTATTAGGAGTTGCGGCGGCTGCTGCTGCTTCCAAATACACCAAGCGCAAGCGTGGTGTTGAGAAGCTAGAAGAAATTTTGGACAGGGTGGAAGTTCTTTGACAGTGAACAGTGAACAGTGAACAGTTATCAATTACTTGTAGTTAATAAGCCATGACTGAATACTTGGAATTCTGCAAGTAAAAAACAGTAAGTTGCTGTTTGACGATCTAGGAGCAGCAACTTGCTGTAAGACTTCCAGGTCAAGACCTGGACACAATACCGGCAGCAAAAGTATAACTAGCATTCTCAGGAATTTAAACTATGAAGTTTGTCAAAAATATTTCTTTAACCCTGGCGAGTACGGGATTTATGGTTTTGGCGATCGCCGCTGAAGCTAAAGCAATAAACCTAACATACGATAGCCAAATTGGTTCGCCGGGATTCGCTCCAGGAGAGCTTTTCGTTCCCCAAGGTGTAGGAAAGCGCGATGCAGATGGTAATATTTACGTAGCAAACGGTCGCGGTTACGACCCAACAACCGATACTTTTCTTCCTAATGTTGGTAACAGAGTCGATGTATTTAGTCCTGATGGTGAGTATCTCCGAGCTATTGGAACTGGTGTTACAGGACAAAAAGGAGCGGGTTTAGACGAACCAGCAGATTTAAAGTTTGACCCCATCAGTGGCAATCTATATGTAGGTGACGTTTTTAACAGCGAAATCGACGTATACAACCCCGATAGTGGAGAGTTTGTTACCTCCTTCGGTTCTTTCAGCGGTCAAGGAGAAGGAGATATTTTCTTCGGTCCTGGAGGTATGGATTTTGACAAAAAAGGCAACTTACACGTAACTGATTTTAGCGGTGATACGGTAAAAGTTTACGGAAGAGATGGCGAATTAGTTAAAACCTACGGTACTTTGGGTACCGAAGGAGGTCAATTTGATGGACCTGCTGGTTTAGCTATATCTAAAAAGACTGGTAATATTTACATTAACGACCAGTTTAATAACCGAATTCAGGTACTTGATTCCGAACAGAATTTCCTTTATGCCTTTGGTAATGAAGGTACCGCACCAGGACAATTTAACGAGCCAATCGGTATCGATGTAGATGAACAAGATAATATCTACGTCGCTGACTCACAAAACAATCGCGTTCAAGTATTCGACAAAGACGGTAATTTATTAACTATATTTGGCTCAGCTGTGGAAAATCCGGGGCCTCCCGCACCAGGAGAACTACCTTTTTCTACTAACCCTGCTGACTTGGAACCAGGTAAATTTAACTGGAGTGGTGGATTGAGCTACGACGGTGATAGGCAGCAACTGTTGGTAGGTGATTTCTTCACTGGCCGCGTACAGGTATTAAATGTAGAAGGTAATCAACCCAAGAAGAAAGTACCCGAGCCGAAAACTTTATTAGGCTTAGGTGTATTTGCAGCTGTTGCTGCGACTAAGTTGAGAAAGAATAAACAGCAATCTGCTAATATCTAGAATTCTACATTACTCCGCGAGATTTTGAGACGTAGCAGTGCTTTGAGACGTAGCAGTGCTTTGAGACGTAGCAGTGCTTTGAGACGTAGCAGTGCTTTGAGACGTAGCAGTGCTTTGA
>JBCBQE010000512.1:0-5280 GCA_039820385.1 Cyanobacteria bacterium J06635_10 | reverse complement strand
TTCCTAATGATTCATTTGTTGCAGTGACTGATAAATCTTCTGTTAGATTTGATTGTAAAGCATTAATTTCTGTATCTTGATTCTGAGAATCAGTTACTACAGGCTGCGAAAAAGCAAGTAAAGCTTTTGATGCTTCTCCACCGCGTTCGCGATCGCCAGCTAAAACTGCTTTGCGTGCTTGCTGTAAGTCTTGATTAGCTATTTTAGCTATTTCCAAAGCTTGAGAAGAATTAGCATCTAATGCAGCGAGGATAGCTTGAGTTATTTCACCAAATCCAGGTAAATTTAAAGACTCAGATAATCCCGTAAAAACTTCAGCTTGGGTCCGTAAAAAATCGGCAATTTCGGCAGTTTCGGGAGGATTTTTGAGTAATTCTTCAATACTATCTATACGTTGAGTTACGCCTGTTTCAAAAATCGATAATACGATATCAAAACCTAATTCTTCGGAAGTAGGAATATGAGCCTCAGCACCGAATGCATCGCCGAGTTTTTCCTGTAATTGTGCAAATACCAAAGCAGCTCGCTGCATCAGTTCATCATCATCAATTTTAGTTCCGGTGATTTCCGATGTTAAGCATAATTGCAAACACTCAAAAGCTTGTATTAGTAAAGAGTGTAGTTGAGAATCAATTTCTACATCAGGATTGTATAAAGCCTTAAAAACATCTTCTAAAGAATGAGATATTTTATTAATTGATTCTAATTCAACGTTAGCAGCTCCACCTTTAAGGGTATGAGTAGCTCGCATTAAATTATGCACTTTATTGGGACTTCTATCTTCAACTAATCCGAAAAGTTCCTCTTCGATAGTTTGCAGTAATTCTGGAGCTTCACTAAGAAAATAGATATATCCTTGTTCGCGGATGGAAGAATCAGTAATCATGATTTCAATTTTGGATTTTAGATTTTGGATTTTAGCGTTGCTAAATATGAATCTGTATTTATCAGCATCACTTAACAAAGATTTTTTGAACTTTAGGCTAATTCATAAATTCAATCAGCAACGCCGGATTTTAAGTTTTAGACTTTGGATGCTGGGATTTAATACGTAAAGTTTTAATTGATGCAACAGTCATCGCTAAAATCTCGTTAGTTTCCGACATCAAATTTGTTAATCTTTGCTGTGGTAATAAACCTGATTCAACAATGAGTTCCATCCAGTAAAGGCTTTCATCTGCCTCTTCTTCAACCAAACTTAGTTTGGCAATAATATCGGCAGTTGATTTAGCCCGACAAGCTGAGCGATAATTAGCACCGACAGAAGTTGCCGAACGAATTAACTGCTTGCTAATAATCTGGGCAGTTATATTTCTTGGAAGTGCTTCTAGCGCTTCTATTAAACGGATTACTCGCAACGCTAAATGCTTTGTTCTCCCTTTAAATTCCGCCTCATTCATAATCCAAAATCCAAAATCTAAAATCTAAAATTTAGTTGACTTTAAACTGACTTACACTCGCTAATAATTCCTGTGCCATTTCAGATAATTGTTGGAAGACTGCAGCAATAGTATTAGCTTCAGTGGAAGTTTTTTGGGAAATTTGGGCTACATCTTTCATGGATGCTGTGGCTGATACCGATTGCAGCATTTGAGTTTGGGTTGCATCGCTGATTCTCTGGAGCAATTCGCTGATTTCAGCGGTTGCAGCAACAATTTCGTTGAGGTTTTGTCTGGTTTCATTCACCAGATTTGTACCTTCTACTACTTGTTGAATACCTGTTTCCATTGCTACTGCAACTTCGCCGGTTTCTTCTTGGATTTCTTGGACTAGTTTTTCAATTTCAATGGTTGCTGCTGCTGACTGACGAGACAAGGAACGCACTTCATCTGCTACTACTGCAAAGCCTTTACCGTATTCGCCTGCACGGGTAGCTTCGATTGCGGCGTTTAGTGCGAGTACGTTGGTTTGAGTAGCAAAGTTACTAATCAAATTTACCACCTTGGAAATCTTCTGGGAGGATTCACTGAGGCGCTTAATCTTTTTACTAGTCTGGGCAACAGTTTCTCGAATTGCTTGAATGGCTTCTACAGTCATATTCATTGCTGTATCGCCGGAATCTACGGTTTGATTCGCTTTTTGGACTGCAGCTTGCACTGATTCGGCGTTTGCTACCACATCTTGGGTGGAATCAACCATTTGTTGAATCTCGGTTAGAGCACCACTGATTTCTCTTGACTGTTGTTGCGCTAAATTTGTCAATCCAGTCAGCGAAATGTTGCTGTTAGCGGAAGTCTCTGCTACTTGTTGGGCAGCTGCTTGCACTTGGAGAACGATTTGCCGCAATGCTTGTAAGGTACCATTGTAAGCGTCGGCGATGGTACCTAGTTCGTCTTCGGTAATCGGCGCACGTACTGTCAAATCGCCCTTTAAAGCAGGCCTAACTGCTGATAAGAGCTTGATAGCTCCTTTTTGCAAATATTCTCTGGCTTCCTTCTCCCGTGCTGCTGCTTCTGTAACTTGTGAAGACTGTGCCTGTAATTTTTGGAGGAATTCAACTTGTTGTAGCGCTACACTTAATTGGTTAGCAATTTTTGTCAATAGTTTAACTTCAACCTCTTCCCATTCGCGGGGGCCGTCATTTTGATAAGCTGCGAGCATTCCCCAGAGTTTTTGTCCTTGATAAATTGGGACAATAGCATAAGCCTTACATTGATATTGCTCTAGCACCCGCAGGTAACACTCGTTAAATCCTCTAGCGTATATATCAGAAACGACATAAGATTGGTTCTCGTCAATGTTGTTACTAGCTAAAGAACTCTGTAAGTAAGGATCTGTAGAACTTTTCGCTATTTCGCCGCTTTGGAACAAAGTTCGCATTTTACTACAGCTATTTACACTTTCTTCTAAACGTCGAATTTGATGTTGTCTTTCTACTAAAGGAAGCCAGCCAGGAGCTACAGATTCCGAGACAAACTCCCCACTATAATCAGGATTGAGGCGATATACTGCGACGCGATCGGTATCTAGGAGTGCCCGCATCTCTTGAGTAGTAGTTAAAAAGATACTCTCCATGTCAAGAGATTGCCTGATTTTATCAATCACTTTGGCTAAAGCGCTTTCTTGTTTTGCAGCTTGTACCATTTTTAGAGACTGCTGCTGATATTTATCTAATGTTTGTAGTTGTTGCATCGCCACTGCCAGCAGTACGGCAATCTGTTCCATGGCGCTGACTTCAAATTCTTCCCAGTGGCGGGTTCCAGAATGTTGATAATTAGCTAGCAATCCCCAAAGTTTGTCTCCCTGAAAAATGGGAACGGTAAGATAAGCTTTGGCTTCAAATTGCTCTAATAAATCCATGTAGCAAGGAGGAAACCCTGCCTTTTCTACATCATTAACAACGAAACTAGTTTTTTGTTTGTAACGACCACCTTGACTATCTTGAAGATAGGTATCCTTCTCCTTGTAAACTGATGCAAGGTTGCTAATTGAGTCGCAATGACCGTTCTCTTTCAATAAAGCTTCATCAATTTCTTTGTCTACAAAAGATTTCCAGTTTTTACCGATGGATTCTGCAATAAAATCACCGCTCCAATCTTCATTAAAACGATAAATAACGGTATGGTCAGTTTGCAACAAGCGACGGACTTCGTAAACCGTTGTTTGGAGAATTGTATTGAATTGGGAGGAGTTAATAGCTTGTTGTGCAAGCCCTTGTCCAATTTTACGAGTCAGGTTGATTAAAGTTTGCTGACGTTCTGCTGTCTTTGCTAATTGTAATTTTTGCTCTTCGCTTTGCTGTAGAAATTCTGCCTGAGATACAGCTACACCCAAGTTAATCCCTATTTGGCGCAGCAATTGAATTTGCTCTTCTTGCCATTCATAGGCACCACTATTTTGATAAGCACCTAGCAAACCCCAAAGTTTTTGTCCTGCGAATAATGGAACGATCGCATAGGCTCTAACTTGGAACTGTTCCAACATCTCTATATGACAGGGCGTGTGATTTACCTTATAGATATCATTCACCACAAAAGTTTCGTGCTGGCGATAACGCCCTCCTTTAGTTTCCTGTAAATGAGTATCTTCCCAGACAGTTGTGATACCGGGACCAACTAGGGGTACCCAACCATTTGCAACAGATTCAGCAATAAATTTGCCACTCCAATCAGCATGAAAACGGTAAATTGCTATACGATCGCATCCAATTAATTCACGGACATCTTGGGTAGTAGTACGGAAAAGCTTCTCTAAACTAGAAGCTAGCTGAATCTTATCAATAACTTTGGTTATCGATTAAAATTCTTGTGCTTGCTGTTCGAGTTTTCCTTGTAATTGAAAGCTTTGCAGCTTGTGAGAAATTTCAGTGCTGACTTGAGACAACAGGCTAATTTCAGATTCTTCCCACTGACGCGCCGTTGTACAATTATGTATCCCTAGCAATCCCCAGATTTCACCTGCAATTACAATGGGAATGCTTAAACTAGCACTAACTTGAAATTTTTCTAAAATTTGGGCTTTGTAAGCCGTAAGTTCAACTTCCTTAATATCGTTGATACCGACAGCTTCTAAGTATTCTTCTCTTGTATCTAATCCAAAAATCATTGCTGGGAGAGTCTCACCCATTGCAGGTGTCCAACCCTTAGCCATTGATTCTCCTATAACAACACCAGATGATGAATTTTTAAAGCGATAAATAAAGACTCTATCACCTTGAATTTTCTCTCTTACTGCTGAGGTTGTAACTTCTATCAATTCTTCCAAGTCTTTGACTCGGCGAATTTGATTGGTAATTGCCGATAATTGCACTCGCCAATTTTTAAATTGCTGCTCAATATTTTTTGAATCAGAGATTGGTTGATTTAATTGGCTGAGTTTATCAGACTTTTCAATATTAGTAAGATGATGTCCATTTCCTGTATTTTCTTGATACGCGCTAGTCATTATTTAACCTCAAAATATTTAATATTACAGTCAATATAATAGTTATGGCTAAAACTAGTAATTACTTAAATTTAATTATGAATTGACCATAAAGGAGATTTAAGGATTGCATTGGCATCTAAATTAATAATCATTTCTTCTGAAGAATTAATAAAATATCCTTGTAAAAAAGGAGCCACCTCTTGAGAAACTAATTCTGGTGATGGTGGCTTCATCTGTTTTAAATTAAATTCTTCAATATCCATAATTTGCCGGACCAAAAATCCTAAGGATTTACCTTCTTTCTCAACTATAATTGCCATCATTTTTGATACAAAGTTACTACCATATGAATAAGGTAAGTAGCCTAGCATTTCTTCTAAATCAATTAACCAAAGCATTTCACCGCGCCAATTA
>JBCBQE010000511.1:0-5281 GCA_039820385.1 Cyanobacteria bacterium J06635_10 | reverse complement strand
AGTTAAGAATAAAACCGCTAGTAGCGTTACCGGCGATTTTTTAATCCACGACAGCGAGGGTAAAATATATTCCCGCATCTTAGGAGCTAAAGGAATAATTATTCCAAGTCAATCTTTAAAGAGTTAGGAGTTGTAGAGACGTAGCACTGCTACGTCTGTACAGGAGTTAGGAGTTATTAATTCTAAATTAATTTTTTTAATTGTTGACTCATATGTATTATTACTTCTTCATTTTTCTGCTAATTAATAATTAAAAACTGTTAATTTTTAATTGTTTATTGCTCATTGTTCATTGTTCATTGTTTATTTTAATATGGAAAAAATCGCAATAATCGGCTTTTCATGTTTATTTCCCGACGCTAAAAATGCCTCGGAATTTTGGCATAACTTAATTGAACAAAAAGATTCTACTTCATCCCTGAGTATTGATGAAATTGGCATTGAACCAACTATATTTTACGATCCAATAAAAGGAACGCCAGATAAAGTTTATTCCTTACAAGGGGGATTCGTCCGTAATTTTAAATTTGATGCATCGGGATATAATCTTCCCGCTACATTTCTACAAAACCTAGATAATACATTTAAATGGTCGCTTTATGCTGCAAAGCAAGCGTTACACAGTAGTGGTTATTTGGAAAATGAATCCGTACTTTCCAAATGTGGAGTACTATTGGGCACTCTCTCGTTACCTACGAAATCATCAAATCACTTGTTTGAACCGATTTATCAACAAGCATTAAAACCTGCAATCCGAGAACTTTTGCAGCAAGAAGAGTTTGATTTCGCAACTTTACCGAACAATGAGGAGACATCGTTTTACAACGCGATGATATCGGGTTTACCTGCGGCGATCGTTTCCCAAGCTTTATCTCTCTCTCACATCCATTTTTGCCTTGATGCTGCTTGTTCCTCACCGTTGTACGCCACGAGATTAGCATCTCATTATCTATGGACGCATCAAGCTGACTTGATGTTAGCAGGTGGTATAAGTTGTTCCGATCCGATATTTATCCGCATGTTATTTTCAGGTATCCAGGGATATCCAGAAAACAACGATATCAGCCGCCCTTTGGATAAATCCTCGCGGGGATTAATTACCTCAGAAGGGGTGGGAATGCTAGTGCTTAAACGCTATAGCGATGCAGTTAGAGATGGCGATCGCATTTATGCCACCATTGTCGGTAACGGACTTTCCAACGATGGTAGGGGTAAATATTTACTCAGCCCCAACCCCAAAGGACAAACTTTGGCTTTTGAAAAAGCTTACTCGGAAGCACAACTCAACCCAAAAGCGATCGACTATATAGAGTGTCACGCGACTGGAACCTTATTAGGAGACAGTACCGAATTTAACTCTGTCGAAACTTTCTTTGGTAAATATCAAGCAACTCCCCTGTCGGGTTCGGTAAAATCCAATCTCGGACATTTGCTAACTGGTGCCGCTAGTGCTAGCTTGATCAAAGTACTCTTAAGTATGAATAAGGGTATCATTCCGACGACTATCAATATTACAGACCCCATCGGTTCGGAAGATAACGTAATATCACCGAGTCGGATTGTTACAAGTCCTACTAATTGGCATTCAAAAAGCGCATCAATAAAACGCGCCGGAGTTAGTGCATTTGGCTTGGGTGGAACTAACGCCCATATAATTTTAGAACAAAATAACAATAGCCAAGTAGAAGAGGGAAGCGAACCCCTTAAACCAGTAAAAATGGCAATCGTGGGAATGGATGCTTTTTTCGGAGATTGCGATGGCTTAGATGCTTTTGAAAGGAGCATTTATCAAGGAAAACAGCATTTTATTCCCTTACCTTCTCAAAGATGGCATGGTGTAGAAAATCAAACAGAATTACTTAAAAAATATAACTTACCCGACGGAAAAGCTCCCGTTGGTGCTTATATTAAAGAATTTGAAATTGACACTATATCTAGTAAAATTCCCCCAAATGAGCTAGAGAAACTGAACAAACAACAACTGTTGATGCTCAAAGTAGCCGAACGTGCTTTGAAAGATGCGGATATAAAAGAAGGCAGTAATGTAGCAGTTTTAATTGCTACAGAAGCTGAACTTTCCGTTCATCAACTGCAACAAAGATGGAATTTATCCTGGGAAATTAAAGAAGGATTAAATAATGGCACAATATCCTTATCATCTGATAAAGTTAGTAAGTTAGAAACAATAGTTAAAGACGGAATTCATAACTCCGTTGATAGCAGCGAGTTTGTTAGCTACATCACCAATATTATGGCGAGTCGCATATCCTCGCTGTGGAACTTCACTGCTCCTGTATTTACCATTTCCGCTGGCGAAAATTCCACCTTTAAAGTTTTAGAAGTAGCGCAAAATTTATTAACCACTGGGGAAGCAGATGCCGTATTAGTGGGTGCCGTGGATTTAGCAGGCGGCATGGAAAATGTTTTATTACGAAGTAAATTATCAACAGTAAATACAGGTGTAAATACTCTATCTTACGATCGAAAAGCAAATGGCTGGATAGTTGGTGAAGGTGCAGGAGCAGTTGTTTTAAAGCGACATGAAGTAGCCAAACAAGAAAACGAGTGCATTTACGCGGTTATTGATGCAATTAGTTTCACGCAAAAAAATGCTACCAAGAATGATTTGCTTTTGCGTCTGGGAAGCACCGATGCGAATGCCATTAATTCTGTCTGTCAACAAGCTTTTGACAAGGCAGAAATTAAACCTTCAGCTATTACCTATCTGGAAGTTTTCGGTAGCGGTATATCCCAAGAAGATGAAGCAGAAATTGACGGATTACTTCGGGCTTATCCAAGCGGTGCAAACCAATTAAACTGTGCTCTAGGCAGCGTTAAAGCTAATATCGGTCACACCTATGTTGCTTCGGGAATTGCGAGTTTAATTAAAACAGCTTTGTGTCTTTACTACAGGTATATTCCCGCAACACCAAAATGGACTGGAGTGAAAGATATTAATAAGTGGGAAAACAGTTCTTTCTATGTTGTTCCAGAATCAAAAGCTTGGTTTCTTAACACCGAAGCGAATAAAAGAACAGCAGCCATTAATAGTATAGGTATAGATGGAACCTACGCTCACCTAATAATATCAGAATCACCAGAAGATCAAGAGCGCAGCAGCAGATTTTTGCAACAAATGCCTCTTCATTTGTTCCCAATCGCCGGTAAGGGGCGCGACGATTTACTACAGCAAATTGACAATTTGCAAAACCTAGTTAATCGTGGAACTTCCCTTACTTCTTCGGCTAGTATGACTTTCGTTAATTACCAAAAACGCTGCCAAGAAAACTACACATTAGCAATTTTGGCACGTAATAATAAAGAATTAGCAAAAGAAAGCGAAGCAGCTATCAAAGGCATAAATAATGCATTTAATAATGGCGAAGAATGGCAAACTCCACTAGGCAGTTATTTTACAGCCAAACCGCTGGGTAAAAGAGGAGAAGTTGCATTTGTATATCCTGCTGCTGTCAATTCTTATCTTGGTATTGGTAGAAATCTCTTCCGTCTATTTCCCCAACTTCAAGATGACATCATACTACAAAATTTAGACAGTCGGGTTAATTATGTCGAAAGCTTAGTATATCCTAGAAGCTTGAATAAACTATCGAGCAGACAGTTAGAAGCACTTGAAAAGCAACTGTTAGATGATTCCGCGGCGATGTTTGAAAATGAAATTGTCGTTGCCAGACTGCTTTCACAAATACTTAGAGATAACTTCCAAGTAAAACCAAAATTTGCTTTTGGCTACAGCTTAGGCGAGATTAGTATGATGCCCGCTATAGGTGTATGGAATCAATTTAAGCAGGGAAGCAATTCTTTGAACTCCAGTACCTTATTTGCAGGGGATAGATTATCGGGTGCGAAAAATGCCGTACGCGAATTTTGGCAACTACCATCAAAAGAAGAGTCACCAGACAATAATTTCTGGTGTAATTACGTTCTTATTGCCACACCATCGCAAGTTAGAGAAAGCCTCGCAGGAGAAAACCGCGTTTACTTGACTCAAATTAATACACCAGAAGAAGTTGTAATTGCGGGTTTTCCTGGCTCTTGCGAAAGAGTAATTGAAAAGTTGGGTTGTAATGCATTTCGCGCACCTTTCGATCATGTGATTCACTGCGAAGCAATGGCTTCAGAGCATGAAGAAATGAAGAGCGTCAATTCTTTACCAGTTATAGAAAATCGAGAAAATCTAATAGTATATTCGGCTTCAGAATATGCGCCAATAAAATTAGAAAGTGAAATAATTGCTGAAGGTATTGCTAAAGGGCTTTGTAAGCAACTTGATTTTCCTCGATTAGTTAATCAAGTTTATAACGATGGTGCAAAAATATTTATTGAAACGGGTGCTGGTAGTGTTTGTTCTCGATGGATTGATAAAATTTTAAACGATAAAGAACACATGACAATTTCTCTCAATCGAAGAGGTGTAGACGACCATATCAGTATTGTAAAAGCATTAGCAAAACTCCTCAGCCATCAAGTTGATTTAGATTTATCTCCGCTATATTTAACTGAGGAAGAAAGTAGTCAAAAAGTAAAGAATAGCCAGAAAAAAGTTTATTTAGGCAATCATAATTTTGCCGAAAAAATCTTAACTCCAGAACATAAAGAGCTATTTCAAAACCAACTAGAAATTACTCAAAAATCTGTTATAAAAGCTGAGACAGCCGCGAAAGTTGATTCTACACCTCAAGTTGTTGAAAAATCAGATTCATCGGGTAAATTTAATCCTGAAACCCAACCAGAAACAAAGCCAAACATTCCTGCGCGATCGCCGAAGAAGCCAGAAGCAAATCCAATGAAAAATATCGCCGTATCCAAAGTAGAAAATAGTAACAAATTACAAACTACTGCGGCACCTTCTGCTTCATCTGTTGCATCTCCCCAAACATCCTCAGCATCTACCACCACAAAAAAATTAACTTCAACTCCGAGCGTATCTAACTATAGAAAATCTGACTATCAAAAATTCAACACCAACAACTTAATGATTCATAAAACTCACGCGAAATTTTTACAATCTCGTCAAGAATTTAGTCAACAAATGAGTGAAATAATCCAACTCCAAATCGCTTGTGCGGAACACTTATTTGAAAATTAACAATTACTAAATATCAATTATAACATTTTAATAGATACAGGACTTACGCTATTGTCACAATATCCTGTTGGTGCGTGACGCTACAACCTTAATTACTTCATTAAAATTCTTCCAGGAGTACAGCACCCTACAAGAAAAGGCGGCCAGTTGCGTAAGTCCTAAGATAGTTGAAGT
>JBCBQE010000510.1:0-5296 GCA_039820385.1 Cyanobacteria bacterium J06635_10 | reverse complement strand
CTTTAGAAAGATATACGTCGGATTTTATTTTTATGACTAGATTAGCTCGTCTGGCTATCTACGCCTTAATTTTAATTTTTATTCGGCCTAAAATAGCGTTTGGTAAATTTTATGGTTTATTTATGTACGCAAGGCTTGTAACAAGGAAAACTAAGATGAAGTCATTCTACGGGTACCCATGAGAATTTTTGTCTCCTAAAAAAATTATATTGGGTGCCCTTGACATCTGACGTACCCACAAACCGAAAATAGAGGGGCAGCCGCGTTGTGGAAAATATTTTTTAATTTCCACGGCCTATACCGGGTGGCTCGTATCCATTTTAATATGAAGGTGAATTATAGTTTTCTATAGTCGCGATTTAAGCTTAAATCTAAATTGTCACTGCACTAAAAGTTTCATTGATAAATGACTAGATAAAAGCAAACTGTATTCTTTAAGTGAAATCATGAGATAAAAAAATAACCAGTGTTGATGTTTTCTATTTTACAAATATCTGAGGAATTCTGTATATCATATCAAGTGATGCACTGAATAAACTGTTATATAGATGAACGAATTATTGGTTAACTTATCAGTTGTTTTTTCCAAACCAACAGGTATAAGTAACTACGCTACTAATCTTTTTCCTTACTTAGAAAATCTCCAACCCACACTACTAACCAGTAGTAACTATTTAAACTTCAATTGTTATCAAATACCAGATAATATTACACCCGCTCAAGGTACAAAAGGGCATTTTAAGAGACTTTTATGGACGCAATTTAAATTGCCGCAAATCTATCGAAAGTTGAAGTCTAAGCTTTTATTCTCTCCGCAACCAGAAGTACCTTTGTATTCCAACTGTCGCTCCATCGTTACTGTACATGATGTAATACCTCTACGCTTTCCCAAACGCATATCACCCCTGAAGTATTATCACCGTTACTATATTCCTCAAGTGCTCGCACAAGCGCAGCATATAATCTGTAACTCCAAAGCTACAGCAAAAGATATTTGTGATTTCTATAATATTGCGGCTAGTAAAATTACGCCGATTCCACTAGCTTACGATCGAAATAATTTTCGTTTACTTAAGGAAGTAAGACAAAATAACCAAAATAATCCCTACTTTCTTTATATTGGCAGACACGATTGGCATAAAAACTTACACAGACTCATAGGGGCTTTCGCTGAATTAAAAAAGCAATTAAACGATTCTCAAGACTATGAGTTGTGGTTTGCAGGTCCTCATAACAAATATACACCCAAGATGCATTCTCAAATTGAAGAATTGGGTATTAAGCATCAAGTGAAATTTCTTGACTACGTTACTTATAAAGAATTGCCAAAAATTATTAATCAAGCCCTTGCTTTAGTTTTCCCCAGTCTTTGGGAAGGTTTTGGTTTCCCAGTTTTAGAAGCAATGGCTTGCGGCACTCCTGTAATTACCTCCAATCTTTCCTCTTTACCAGAAGTCGCTGACGATGCTGCTATGCTCATCAATCCCTACAATACCAAAGAAATTACTGAAGCAATGCAACAAATTGCTACCGATAAACAACTGCGATCGCAACTTTCTATTAAAGGATTAAAGCGAGCCAGTGAATTCAGTTGGGAGAAAACGGGACAAATCACCACCGAAGTATTAAAACAATATCTTTAGTTAGTTGTTAATGGATAGTGGGTAGTGGATAGTAGTTAAGGATGGTGAGTGGGAAAAATTATTGTTATGAAAAGGTATTAGCCATCGTTGATGTTAATTTTTTTTGTACTTGCCATTCAGTTTATTTATGCTTATCAACTTAGTGGATAGTTGTTAGCAGATAATTGTTAGTAGATAGTGGATAGTTAGTAATTAAGTACTTACTCAACGCCGTCAAGAGCTCCGATGAGAATTTTTTTAGGATACAAAAATTCTCATCGGTACGCGTCAGAAGAAATTAAGTTATATCAGAGCCTTGTAATTCATCTAATCAAAGCTAATTGAAGTATTTGGGCATCACGCATGACAAACATAAAAAGTGGCTTTGCGCAAGTCCTATAATTTCGATCTCGATTAACCACGAACAACTAACAACTATCTACTAATAACTAACTATATTTACGGAGTTCCCATCGCACCAGAGTAAACTAAACCCCGCTGTATATCCATAGTTAAAATATCTCCATCTCGAATAGTTTGAGTTGCATTTTTGACACCCACAATTACGGGTACCCCAACACGCAAGCCAATGATTGCAGCATGAGAAGTGAGACTTTCTTCCTCAGTAATAATACCGCTAGATTTGCGAATTGCTTCGACAAAATCTGCATTTGTACTCGGAGCAACTAGAATCTCTCCTGGATGAAAATTATTTAGATCCATGCCGCTATGAGCTACCCGTGCACGGGCGCTCACCGAACCTTGTCCAAGTCCTATTCCTTGCCCGAGCACGGCAGTTACGACTTCAACTTTAATTAAATCTGTGGAACCGGAAATTCCTTGAAGAGTACCAGCACTCATGACGACTAGATCGCCTTCATTCAATAAATTTTTCTCTTGAGCAACATTAATTGCCGCTTGGAAAGTTTGGCCGGTGGAAGGTAATTCCAAAACTAATAAAGGCTTGACTCCCCAAACTAATTGTAGTTGTCTGGCTACGTTAACATGAGGTGTTACTGCCAAAATGGGTGTACGAGGGCGGAACTTGGAAACATTACGAGCAGTGGCACCAGTCTGAGTCAGAGTCATAATTGCTGCCGCTCCAAGTTGTTCGGAAATTTGACCTACTGCTTGGGAAATAGCATTGGGAATCGAACGCCTGGGGTCTGGTATTTGATTAACATTTTTGTTTTGGGCATCTTCTTTCTCCATACGTTCGGCAATTCTGGCCATTGTTGCGACTGCTTCTACCGGATATTTACCGACGGCAGTTTCATTAGAAAGCATCACCGCGTCCGTACCATCTAATATTGCATTTGCCACATCAGATACCTCTGCCCGAGTCGGACGAGGATTGCTAACCATACTGTCTAACATTTGGGTAGCAGTAATAATGGGAATACCCAAACGATTTGCAGTGGCAATTAACCGCTTTTGCAGTACGGGGACATCTTCTGCTGGTAGTTCCACACCTAAATCCCCTCTGGCGACCATTACACCATCACACAAAGCCAGAACAGCTTCCATTTGTTCAATAGCTTCATGCTTTTCGATTTTGGCAATTACTGGAACTTGTTTTCCGGCACTAGAAATTAATTCCTTAATTTCCATCATATCTTCGGGGTTACGGACGAAGGAAAGTGCTACCCAGTCTACACCTTGGTCTAAACCGAATACTAAATCCTCCCGGTCTTTATCGGTTAACGCCTTGATAGACAAATAAACACCAGGGAAATTTACACCCTTATTGTTAGAAAGCTTACCTTCAACAGTAACCTGACAATGTAAATCCCCTTTTTCTTTATTGACCTCCACAACCTGCATTTCAACTTTTCCATCATCGAGCAGAATATTAGCACCAACGGGGACTTCCTCTGCTAAACGTTCGTAAGTGATGCAGCTGATTTCCTGGGTACCGACTACTGGACGATTGGTTAAAGTAAAGCGATCGCCCTTTTTGACATATATCGAGCCATCTTCAAACTTACCCAGGCGAATTTTGGGACCCTGCAAATCTTGCAGAATCGCCACTGGTTTATTCAATTCAAATGCTGTTTGCCGAATCAACCGAATATTACGTTGATGGTCGGCATGAGTTCCATGAGAGAAATTAAGCCGCAGCGTTGTTGCACCTGCTTCGATGAGAGCCTTAAGGACTTCTGGGCTGCTGGTAGCGGGTCCAATCGTAGCGACAATTTTTGTCCGGCGTACTGAATCTCTTAATTGCATAGGGGGCTGCCATATCGCGCTTCTAGCTAGGGAACAATCGTAGATTAAACTAGAACTTTTGTCTGTGGCTAGAAGCGCATTCAGAAAAAATTAATTGGGGAAGCTGTGAAAATTCTCTCACAATAACTTGAGCTTTCCGCCTTTTTATTATTGATAACTGTTGACTGATAACCGATAAATGTAAAAATGTAGATAAATGTTAGTACACAAAACTTTATTATTCGTCAGTCTGTGTCGTATACTCGCAAATATTTGTTAAATAAGGAGTTGACAATGCTGACGTCGGAGGCACCCAAGCCACTGACAGTGCCCCCCAAGGAACTTTTGTCCCCACCCGGTGGTTTAAATCCCACTCTGCTAATGTTTTTAGCGGCTATTGGAATTATTGTTCTGTCTGTAATAGGTTATTGGGTTTGGCAATGGCAACAGTGGATATGCTTCTGCATGAATATAATTGCCTTGCATATCGCTGGTACGGTAATTCATGATGCTTGCCACCAGGCTGCTCATAGCAATCGAAAAATTAACGCCCTAATGGGACATGGCAGTGCATTAATGCTTGCTTTTGCATATCCAGTATTTACGCGAGTGCATTTACAACATCACGCAAATGTTAACGATCCAGAAAACGATCCAGACCATTATGTTTCTACAGGTGGTCCCTTATGGTTAATTGCAGTTCGTTTTTTCTATCACGAGATATTTTTCTTTAAACGACGTTTATGGCGCAAAAACGAACTTATGGAATGGTTCATAAGTCGTCTAATCGTCGTAGCAATTGTTATTTGTTCGGTGCATTTTCACTTCCTAGGCTACATTCTCAATTTTTGGTTTGTGCCCTCAGGTATCGTTGGGTTCGCACTTGGTTTATTTTTCGACTATTTGCCTCATCGTCCCTTCTCCGAACGCAATCGCTGGAAAAATGCTCGGGTTTACGCCAGCCCAATTTTGAACATCTTGATTTTGGGGCAGAACTATCATCTAATTCATCATTTATGGCCTTCTATACCTTGGTATAATTATCAACCAACATATCGTCTCATGAAGCCTCTTTTAGATGAAAAAGAATGCTATCAATCACTAGGTTTACTCAAAAAGAAAGATTTTTTTGAATTTATGTATGACTTAGTATTGGGCATTCGTTTTCATCATAAGAAGGAATAGGGAATAGGGTAAGGAATTACAACGCGCAGTGGTAACTCCTAACTCCTAATTCCGCGAGATCCGCGAGTTCCTAACTTTAAATCTCGCTAGATATACTTTGAGCCTGTATAATCTCGGTATGAGCGGTAAATTGCAGTCTATTTAAGGATTCTGTGAAAAACACAAAACCTTTGTAGGCAGTTGCATACTTATAAATTTTCGTAAAAAATCCTTCTGCCGTTTCAACTACAAGCGGATCTTCACTTCTAGAGATAATCGCCATAAAACCAGAAGATTTTATG
>JBCBQE010000509.1:0-5301 GCA_039820385.1 Cyanobacteria bacterium J06635_10 | reverse complement strand
ACGTTCTCCTAACATCGTCCACATCGCCATTTCCACCGCGCCGGTATCCGATGCGGGGACAATTCCTAATCTATAACCATCAGGTACTTCTAAAATTTCTTTAGATAATTCTATCGCTTCTGCTAACTTGGCTTTACCTAATTTAGAACGGTGCGATCGCCCTACCGTTGCATCTTTTAATACTTCTAAAGACCACCCAGGACGCTTAGAACAAGGACCTGAAGAAAAATTAGGATTTTGGGGACGAGTAGTAGGTCGAGTTGCCGATTTGTCTTGTGTTTGCATCAATTTAACGCGGAATTATTGAACAAAATTGCTGATGCTATAAGTTCATATTTGCTAATAATAACCTATCCTGGGTAACTGATAAATGAATAATTTTCAATTAATGTAGAGACGTTGCAGTGCAACGTCTCCTAAAAATTACCGCAAAAACCCTAGTATCCGCCTAATCTTGGCAAAATACCCAGATACATTGATACATAAACAGTTGCGATCGCCACAATCAGAGTTCCAAATAGCCACGATACCACCGGCCAATTAGAACCACCCATAAACTCTCGTAAATTGAAAGGTAGACGCTTCTTGATGGAAGATTGACTGGGTAATTTATCGCGATAATCTGTACCGTAACGAGCCATGCGAGCAAAAGGTAAATCACCTTGAGTGCGCTGAGGTAAAATCCGTCGCCGTTGATAGGGTACGGTATGCTCGCTAAAGTTATCTAGATATTCTCCAGTGTTTAGCAACTCATCCACAAAGCCTTGTAAGCCCTTAGTTGCCAGTACAATAGACCAAGCTAACTTTTCCCGTTCGTCATAGACATTACGCCCTAAAACCCGCTGGATGCATAGCTCTACAAAGCGGTAATTGTTGTTGCAGTCATAGTTGAGTCGTCGGAATGAATCGGAAAGAAGTAATCCGCGAATAAATGACTGGACTGTAATTTGTCCCGCTAATAGCTGGGATTCCAAAAATAGTTGTCGGTTGCTAGCCAACATCTGTTGTTCGTGAAATATTTGGTAGTAAGCAGCCCAAATCAATTTATTCATCTCTTCCGAGCCATTTATAAACTCGGCCGAATAAATCCTGGGTTGTTCTTCCCCCGGTTGTTCATATCCAGCCACACGTTGATTCTGGCTTGATGGAGCGTAATCTAATAGAGGAATTGCCACTTTAAAAACCCACACTCTACAACTTCAAGAATATTTGAATGACTCTCACTAAGTACTATTGCTTAATATTTTCAAACAAATAACCGTTATGATTTCACGTTAGCTTAATTTTTACGAGGGAAGAAAAAATCATTAAAATTCTTAAAAACCTTTGTAAATTAATACTTTCAGCTTTTTATTTGATGCTTTTTACCCTGTTGAGAAATATTAAAGAGTATGAAGTTCTTTGAAGCAATTGCCGCGTAATATTGAGAAAAATTACGATTTAAGTTTTTATATCTCGGGATGGATGATTTTGTGTGGGTTATTTGTTTTTTGCTCGCAGCCCCCGCAGCCTGAAGGCTGGGGCTATAATTACAAAGCCCGCCTATGCGGGCTTATAGCTTGTAGGGGAGGCAAATTGCGGTGTAGATTTACGAACCGCAATATTGCCGTTGTGTGAGGCTTTGAGTTATTTAGTTAGGAATTGAAAGTTTTGTCGCGTCACGCACCAAGGATAAATTATTGATTACTCATATCTGGCTGAAACATTCTGCTTGTAATGAACTAATACTACAGTTCCATCTTCTGAACAATTAACAGTATAGTCTTTGACTTTCCAATGAGTATTGCTGATTACACCATCAACATAAATATA
Source organism: Cyanobacteria bacterium J06635_10 (assembly GCA_039820385.1). Classification (GTDB taxonomy): domain Bacteria; phylum Cyanobacteriota; class Cyanobacteriia; order Cyanobacteriales; family Nostocaceae; genus Rivularia. Next base: position 3,489 of record JBCBQE010000509.1, on the reverse strand, counting down.
TTGACAAATTTTATTGATAAATTCTTCAATCTTATTTACATTATCCCTTAAGTCTTCATGCATCGTTCTTACTGGATCGAGAACCTGCATATCCTCGGATATAGGGATGAAAACTGTTTTATTCATACTACCTACCAAATTCTTTTAATAAAATCCCAAAAAATCCGGAAGCGCAAACAATAAAAATGTATCCTTTAAGCGTGAATACAGAATAATTACGTAGTAAAATTACCTTGCTGGTATCTATTATACTCGCCTATGCCACCAGATTATTCCGGACAAAATCTTTGTGGACGCTCTTTTAAAGGTGAAAACCTTGCTGGTGCGAATTTTAGTTATGCAGATATTAGAGGAACAAATTTTACTGGGGCTAACTTACGAGGAGCAAACTTTACTGCTGCCAAAGCTGGTTTACAAAAGCGTTGGGCATTGTTTCTGGTTTTGCTTTCTTGGCTACTGTTGGGAATATTAGCTTTTTTATCCCTATTTTGTGCATTTTTCATAATGTACATATTTGATTCTTCTCAAACCCCTGAAAACCAATTTCTAGGCTGGGTCGCACTGATTGTAACGATTATTGTATATATCACTATTATCCCCCAAAGAATATCAGTAACTCCGCACCTGAATTACCGGAAGTAGATAGGAAGAAAACTCTGAGATATTTAGGTGTCGTACAAGAAGAAACTCAAACAGCAGAGCCAGATAAAGAATTTGCAGCAGGAAATCTGAAACGGATGGCACAAACCATAGAAACCGCTAGTAAAACCGTGGAATCTGGTAAGACTCTGTGGGAAAATGTCAAACCTATTTTGAAGCAACTTCCTACCTATTTTGGTGTTGCGGCGACAATATTTAGTTTATAGTTATCTAAATCAAAATTTGGCGGTAAAGCAATTGCCACACAATATTGAGAAAAATTACGATTTAAGTTTTTATATCTCGGGATGGATGATTTTTTTATAGAGTATGTTTATCTGAAGATAAAATTGCACCATATAAATAAGCCTTCATTACTGCCACTTCACGAGGATCCCCTGTTTTCTCATCCCTCCCTGCAACCAAAATCCCTTCAATACGTAAAGATGCATATCCTTGAATTATCGCCCAAGCTGCGATCGCCCTTGTCATTGCCGATTGAGCAGGTGCTCCATTCACCATATCCATCGCTTCGATATGGCTCAGAAGAATATCAAACACTTTCCTACGCGGTTTTGCTACATCAGGTTGTTCAGAGTCAAACCATTCTGAGCGAATCATTAGCTTATATGTATTGGGATTTTCAAGGGCAAAATTAACAATGGCTTCCCCTACAGCCAGAAAACGCTGTTCCATATCATCTCCTACCTTCTCATAGGCGTTTTCTATTGTCTGGACAATATTTTCAAAAGCCCGAGCAACATAGGCAGTCATCAAAGCTTCTTTATTGGGAAAGTGATTGGCTGGTGCCCCATGTGAAACCCCGAGGTGTCGCGCGATCGCCCGCAAAGAAATGACTTCGATTCCGTTATTCTCAATTACTTCCCTTGTTGCCCTAAGCAATTCTTCGCGTAAATTGCCGTGGTGATAGGTTGTTTTAGATTTAGTCACTTTTTCTCATGTATGTTGACAATGACTATATTATTTTATATCTTCGATATAGACAGCATCTACATATATCGAGGATAAAAAAATGAAACAATCTCAACAAAACAAGAAAAACTGCACGGTAATTTTAGGTGCAAGCGGCGGCTTTGGCGCTGGCATGAGTGCAGAATTATCGGCACGGGGAGACAAACTCAAACTTGTAACACGTTCCCCCGAAAGGCTGCCAGATGCAGTTCAAAACAATAGATTGGTGGAAATCGAGCGAGAGATAGATGTGCTTGATATTGCTTCTCTAAGCAAAATTTACGATGGCGCGGATACGGTTATTTTCGGACTCAATCGTCCCTATCCGGAATGGGATCCATTCATGGTGAATGCCCTGGAAGGCACCATCAAGGCTGCTCTGGCTCAGGAAAAAGCACCGAGAATAGTCTTTCCCGGAAATGTTTATGCTCTTGGTGCTGCTAGAGAAACTCCTTTCGATGAAAATACAGTCAATGCTCCCTCGACGAAAAAAGGGTATATTCGGGACAAGCTAGAAAATATGTTGCGCGAAGCTAGTCAAAAACACGGTTTGAATGTTCTGATTGTTAGAGGTGCAGATTTTTTTGGACCTAGTGTTCGTAATGGTTTTGTAGATAGAATCTTTGGGAATATAGCAGAGGGCAAGCCAGCGGATATTTTCGGCTTAGGAGAAGTTCCCCATCAATTTACCTATGTGCCCGATTTTGCAAAAGCTACAGCGGATTTGCTTCTCCTTGAAAACTTAGGAACTTTTGAGATTGTTAATGCGCCTTTTATCACCGAACTTTCGATCGAGAATCTAGTTGCGATCGCTGCACAGAAAATAGGAAAACCTGATTTATCAGTGCGTTCCACACCTTGGGGTATAGTTTCCCTGATTGGTATATTTTCGCCATTATTGCGTGAAATGGTGGAAATGAAATATCTTTTTGAAACCCAGATTCGACTTGATACATCAAAATTTGCCACCCTTGTACCAGACTTCAAAACGACTTCTCTAGAAAAAGCAATTACGGAAACCTTGGGAAGTTACGGCGCTCCTGTAGTCACAAATCAACCTAGTAGAATCTTAGAGAAAGTATGATAAGTGTTGAAGGAGAGATGGAACATCCCGTATTATCTAAACGCAAAGGGGCGCGGAGGGAAGCGCAGAGTAACACAGAGGGAGATAAGTGAGATAATATTACTGATTTATCTAAATCGAGATTTGGCGGTAAATTATGCAGCAGGCAAGTGGTGAAGTACTAATTATAGATGACGGACAAACTCCACCGTCACAAACTCAAATTCCACCAAGAAAGCCTCAGTGGTACGATACTTTTAGTTATATTGCTAACCCGGATAAATTTTGTCGCCATAATTTAGAAAAGTACGGAGCCATTTTTAATACTGGTGTTTTTGGCGGTACAACAATTTTTGTGGGTGAATCTAAAGCGATTCAGATGGTATTTAATGGCGATGCGCAATATACAGAAATTGCCTTACCACCCACCACAATGGATATGTTTGGCGAGTACAGTTTATTTCAACGTTTTGATTTACATCGTCAGCGTAAAAGTGCTTTGGGGCCTGGTTTAACTGGACGTTTATTAGAAGGGTATATACCGCATATTAATAATCTCATAAAAAAGGGACTGCAAGAATGGCATACTCCCGGAAAAATTGCAGTTTATCCAGAAGTCGAAAAAATCTGTTTTGATGTGCTGACTCCTTTACTATGGGGAGTGAAATTAGATGATAATAATCCCGAAAGTTTTGCTGGTTTACCCGTAAAAAGTAAAGCGGAAGTCAAAGGTTTATATAAAACTTATTTTGATGGTTTCTATGGTTTATTAAAATGGAAATCGCCTTTAACAGCTTATGGTAGGGGAATAAAAG
>JBCBQE010000508.1:0-5310 GCA_039820385.1 Cyanobacteria bacterium J06635_10 | reverse complement strand
CCCGGCATAGGAGATACCGATAAAAATTTCTCCCCCCTCTCCCCCCTCTCACCCTACCGACTCTCACTAGTCGCTAAAAAAGGTAAAATCGCTTCAATTATCTCATCTGGAAATTCTTCGTGCATCCCCAAAGATCCCGGAAGCTCCACACTCTGAACCCTTGGTAGATGAGCGATGGCTTCCATTTCTTGGCGCGATGATTTAGGGCTTCCTTTACCGATTACTACCATAATTGGTACTGGTAAGCCCCTAACAAACCCCAGAAAATCCTCTCTATTACTTACTAAGTCCAGATTTCCAGTCACAAAAGCCGCAGGAGCAAATCTTCCTCCCGATTCTTGGGTATTTTCCCATTTATCGTGGATAAAGTTTGAAGTTAGTTTCTCGGCATCAACGTAAACGTGACGACGATACATGAACTTTAAAAAGGATGGTAGAGTATTGAGTTTATAAAGAACTTGACCAATAACTGGTAATCTTATTGTCTCCTTAACCAAATTCCGTACCATTCCATTTACACCCATTACAGCTAAGGGACCTCGCCAGGTTGGTGCTACCAATACTATATGGGAAAATACGGATTGGTATTTATGTGCTAACCATAGGACATAAGGCGCACTATGACCAGCAGCTATAACCGGAACAGGCTTTCTTTCAAAAGTGCTTAAAACAAAATCTTCGAGGAAATTACTGTATAAAGTAGGACCGTAATCGGCTCTAGGTCGTCCCGAATCACCAAATCCGGGAAAATCAACCGCGATCGCTTTATATTTAGAAGAAAGTCGTCGAGCAATTCCGCTCATTTCCGAACGCATGGAAACGGTGCTGAAAGCTGGTAAGAGCAATAAGGGGGAGCCTTGACCTAAAGATTCGTAAACTATGGGAAAATCTTGGTCTTCTGTGTTCCATAAAAATTGCTCTACTACTCCACCAATCCCAGCAGTAGAGGTAGATGAAAAGTCTGTTGTCATTCAACTAGATTCCCTAATGATTTCAAATTGGGAGCATCCCTTCGGCTGGCAAAAATAAAATTTGTAGTGGGAGCATCTTGTTCCCTACTGTATACGAAGCGGGCTTCTAGCCCGCACTACAAAAAAATAAACTTACACCCGCCACGGATGCTCCCTGCAAATTTCTTGTAGGGTGCGTGACACTTAGCAAAGTTCTCAAGGTAATAATAAGGCAATGAGGGTACGGCACCAACCAGTTCCACTAGAAAATTTTGTAATTGCTCTGTTTTAAGTACAATTTATTTTACCTTTGCTTGTAGCTTAATTAGACACAGATTCTTGAGATAAGAGTGCCTTCTTTTGCATAGTTTTAAAAATGTTATAGAAACCATTAGCACGGGAAGGGGTTAAACTGACATTTAAACCAGTTTCTTGAATAAAATCCGGAGTAAGTTGACCAATTTCGGTAGGTGTTAATCCGTTTAAACCTTCAATTAAAAGCGCGACTAACCCTTTAGTTAATTGTGAATCTGAATCACCTTGAAAGGTTACTTTCTGATCATCTAAAGTCGCAGTTACGAAAACCTGAGAAACGCAACCGGGGACTTTATTCTCGGGAGTTTTATCAGATGCTGGAAATTCGGAGAGTTTTTGGCCGTACCAAATTAACTGTTCGTAGCGTCGCTTAGGATCGGAAGAACGTTTGAAGCGTTGGACAATTTTAGCAAGAGCCGGTGGTAAAGATTCTAAAGAGGAAGACATTTCACACAGAAATAATAGAGGCTATCACTTCGAGTGTAGATGATTTGAGAGCCATTAGGGCAGCCGTGAGTATTGCGATCGGCAATGAAAAAAGGTAGAGGTAACTTTTGGATATTACTTCTACCTTTAATTTTACAAAAAAATCTGAATATATTTTTGATGATGCCAAGAATTTATTAAACTGCCATAGGAGGCAAACCGCGTATTTGACGCAAAGCATTTAAGCAAGCTGGACAATCGCAACCGAACAAAGTAACAGAAGCATCACTTTCTTCCTCGGTAAATTCTAATTCAGGTAATTCCCCAGGGCGTAAACCTCTTTGTCTATTGATATTACCCCCTGTATTATTACGTAGGCGAGTACAACCAAGCTTAGGAGTTGCTACAGCCACGGGAGTAGTTTTTCGTCCGCAGGAAAAGCCAGTGGAAGTAGAATTAACTGTTTCGTTGGCGCTAGCTGGTTGAGCAAAAACCGCCATCGACACCATAGACGAGAATAATACAGGACTTGAAAGTAAAGTAAGAAAGAATTTTTTGTTCATTAATCTGAGAACCGTTATAACTAGCGAAGCTCTACGGCTTTAATTTTTTCACGTTTACTGGTAGTAGCTCAGTAAATTTTATACAATATTGACCGTATCTACCACATGACGCAAAAATAACCGTTTGTTAATAGGGAAAAACCAGGTAAAAATACGTTCTTACCTTCAACCTTTATAACTGCTTCACCCTGAATAGTGTTTTTACCTGTTAGCAGCACAATTGGAAGTGGAAGAATTTTACCGAGATATCGCACCACCAATAATAATAAAAAATGAGTTGAGGTTGATAGCAAGTTTAAGCTATCGACTGCCTTTATATTAGTCAAGTTCCCTACCAATTAGGAAAGAGATAGGGAGATAGGGAGATGGTAATGGGAGTTATTTGAAATTAGAACTTATATGATGTCCGCCAAATTAACCATAATATGTCATTGCGAGTGAAACGGAGTGGAACGACGCAATCGCAGCACTTTGCCTTCGCGTTCAGCGTGTCCGTACCGAAGGTCGTCCCGGAGGGACTTAGGACATATACTTCACTCCGAAGAAGGCTGCGTGCCTCTTGCTCCCTTCGGGAGAGCTTCGCTAACAGAGGAGCTTCGCTAACGTAATGACGGTTGTTTAACTAAAACATATGGGTTTAATTCCCCACCGTCACAGGGTTCCCTTAAAAGTTTTTTAGAAGAAAAAACTTTTAAGGGTTCCCGTCACACGGTGGAAGAATTGAGTTGGGGTCGCTCATCCCCATCTCAATTCCAACCAACTTCGGCTCTTCCTTCGTTTAACCGGACATCATAATTACGCAAGAATAACGTAATAATAGTCATTGCGATGTAAGGAAACAATCCCAAACTATAAGAAATTGGTAACTACTTTGAAAATAGTAATGCCGTACAAGGGAATAGCGAAAAGTGAATGGTGAGATTGCCTTCCGGATTTGTAGCCAGTTTACCCAAACTGTAATATAATTGGCTCTATTTGTGAGACTTACTTAGCCCGTAGCATTACTAAATCTGTAGAAGAATTAGAAGTTTTCCCCCCATCTTTCCCCACCACACCTACAGGGTCTACAATTCCTTAGTGGATTTAAAGGTTAAAATATGACTAATCAAGGACCTATACCAGTAGTTGTCAATGGTGCTGCGGGAAAAATGGGTAGGGAGGTAGTAAAAGCCGTGTCGTCAGCACCAGATATGAATTTAGTCGGTGCGATTGATACAAGTCCAGAACATCAAGATAAAGACGCGGGAGAGTTGGCTGGTTTAAGCGAACCTCTCGAAGTTCCTATTACCAATCAAATGGAAGGTATGCTGGCATTTGCAGCCCAAGATAAGCAGCCTGCGGTTGTAGTTGACTTTACGCATCCAGATTGTGTTTATGATAATGTTAGAAGCGCGATCGCTTATGGCGTGCGTCCTGTTGTTGGCACTACAGGGTTAAGTCCCGAACAAATTCAAGATTTAGCAGACTTCGCCGAAAAAGCTTCTACTGGATGCTTACTGATTCCTAATTTCTCTATTGGGGTGATACTTCTTCAACAAGCCGCCGTTGCCGCGTCAAAGCATTTCGATCACGTTGAAATTATCGAACTACATCACAACCAGAAAGCAGATGCACCTAGCGGTACTGCGATTAAAACCGCTGAAATGTTGGGAGAAATGGGTAAAACTTATAACCAAGCTATAGTAGAAGAAACAGAGAAAATATCAGGAGCGCGCGGTAGTTTAGCTGATGAAGGAGTGAGAATTCATAGCGTTCGCTTACCGGGGTTAATTGCCCATCAAGAAGTAATTTTTGGCGCAGCCGGTCAAATTTATACTTTACGGCATGATACCAGCGATAGAACTTGTTATATGCCCGGAGTATTGTTAGCAATTCGCAAAGTTCTTCAGCTAAAGTCGTTAGTATATGGATTAGAGAAAATTCTTTAATCAAGTTCACTATATTCTTACAATTTAAGTTGGTGCGTGATGCGAAGGTTTTCGTGTCACGCACCCAAAAATTAAGTCCGATTCAATCCATAATCTAAAATCTAAAATCCACAATGCTTGTCCCATTGACACGCGAGAAGTTTGAACAACTAGTTCCCCTAATTGCTACTGGTTCCCAGTACAAATACTATTGGGGGAAATTTTCCGATTTTTTGCAGCGGTTATTAATATCTGTAGTTATTGCAGCTATTGTTTTAGTAGCAAAGGTTATTTTTCGGCTTTCTTTAGGTCCAATTGTATTTTTCCTCGGACTAGTAGGCGCTCTTTACTGGTTATGGGGACCTGTATTATGGGCTAGTTTGCGAAATTGGAAATGTCGTCGTTATAAGTACGGTGGTTTTTTCCGTGGTAGAGTACTCGATTGGTGGATTACAGAAGAGTTACTTGGTAAGCAAGAAACAGTAAATAATAGAGGTGATTTAGTAATTGTAGAAAACCGAGAAAAATGGATTAACTTGGAAGTAGAAGACGAAACCGGATTTACTGCCTTACTTAAAGCACCACTAAAAGTTTCTCACAAAGTAATAAATCCCGGACAGATAGCAGAAATGTTGGTCATGTCCAACCGTCCCGATTTAAGCATAATAGAAGAAATTAGCGACATATATATTCCCAATCGGAATTTATGGGTAAGCGATTATCCTTTACTACGCCAAGATTTGTTCAATTCAGTAAGTCGCCGCATCCGTAAAGATAGCGAAGAAAGATCGCGCAACCGTCGCCGTCGTCCATCCAGAGAAAGAAGTAGAGAAATTCCAAGACGTATCTACAACACGGAAGATGAATGGGAAGGTTACTCAAGAAACAGAAGTAGAGAAATTGAAAGAAGATCTATTTACGACGATGAAGAATGGTAATAACAGTTAACAGTGAACAGTGAACAGTGAACAGTGAACAGTAAGGAATTGTACATTTACATATTACCTCTTACTCATTACTCCTAACTCCTAACACAAGACTCCTAACTCTTAACTCATTACCTTCATTCTAGTAATCCAGCAAGATCTTCTAAGGGATATTCGGGTTCTTCAGCACAGAATTCAACACAAATTCTCACTTTTCCTTTTT
>JBCBQE010000507.1:0-5312 GCA_039820385.1 Cyanobacteria bacterium J06635_10 | reverse complement strand
CATCTTCAGTAGAAGAAGATTTATTTGCAATTTCTTCTCCACCAGAAAATTTACTAGCTAATCGCGATGATTCCCAGCTTGAAATATCAGATAATCCTTTTGTACAACAATCTCCAGATATCAATTCAAGAGATTCCGAAAATTCTTCTCAATCACTACAAGCACCTTTTGAATTAGAAGTTACAGAAAATACAAGTGCAAATAATGATTCTCCACCAGAAAATTTAGAAGATATTGCCGCTAATACCCAAGCACAATTAATCGACGATTTGTTCGCTCAAGATATTCCTCTGGATGAGGAAATTAGTTTACAAGCAACATCAAAAGAACAAGAAATTACCTTTTTACCATTCACCTATGGATTAGATAATAAAAATATAGAAGAAGTTTCTTCATCGAACCCACATGAGGAAAAACACCCAGAATCCGTAGAAGATAATATAACAATTTCTGAAAAAGAATTACAGCTTGATCCATTATCCATACCCAATGATTTTGCTGAGTTAGAATCTTTGCTTGGAGATGAACAAGTCACAGCCCCAGCTAATAATGATTCTCTCCCAGATGACGAATTTGCAGCTTTAGAAGATTTGCTGCTCCTCGATAATCCCCAAGAAGAAACAACAAGCGATACACCCGCCACAGTAAATGTTGAAGCTACGCCAACTATAGGTGATGAATTTGGCGATTTAGAAAAACTACTAGAACAAGCTAATGCATCTATACCTGGTGCAAATCAGACCAAACCGACTTCTCCCAAAACTACTCGTAGCGCCAAAAGCGAACAATTAATGCGAGTTCCCGTAAAGCATTTGGATAACTTGAGTAACTTGGTTGGAGAATTAGTCGTCAATCGCAACACCTTGGAACAAGATCAAGAAAGAATGCGACAATCTCTTGATAACTTGCTTCATCAGATACAGAGTCTTTCCGATGTGGGTGCGAGGATGCAGGAACTCTACGAACGTTCCTTATTGGAATCATCTTTATTAGCCAGCCGCAAAGAAACCAGCGGATTTGGTGGTTCCAACTCCCATAGTGACAGGGGTTTCAGCGAATTAGAAATGGATCGGTTTACACCTTTTCACACCCTGTCTCAAGAAATGATTGAATTGATTGTACGGGTACGAGAATCAGCAAGCGATATTGACTTTGTGATCGAAGACAACGAAAGAGTTGCGCGTCAATTTCGCCAGGTAACTTCACAATTGCAAGAAGGAATAACGCGATCGCGAATGGAAGCGTTTTCTCAAGTAACAACTCGTTTGGAACGAGGAGTGCGGGATAATTCCATTAAGTGCGGTAAGCAAGTGCAGTTGTTTATTGAAGGTCAGGATACTTTAATTGATAAAATGATTCTTCAACATTTAACTGACCCTTTGAATCATATACTAAATAATGCGATCGCTCACGGTATTGAAACTCCCGAAGACAGAGAATCGAAAGGTAAACCTCCCCAAGGAACTATCAAGATTCGCGCTTTCCACCAAGGTAATCAAACTGTTATTTCTGTGAGTGATGACGGTGCTGGTATCGATGCTGAAAAAGTCAAGAAGAAAGCAGTTAAGGTCGGTTTAATTACACCGGAACAAGCAAAAGCTATGGCCGAGATAGAAGTCTACGAGCTACTATTTCACTCAGGTTTTAGCACTAAAGATGAAGCCGACCAACTTGCAGGACGTGGTGTCGGAATGGACGTAGTTCGTACTTCTATCAGTGAAATCCGAGGGACAATTAATACAGATTCTAAGTTGGGTAAGGGAACTAAATTTACTATTCGTTTACCCCTAACGTTAAGTATTTGTAAAGCTTTGTGTTGTGTTTCCGATAAAGCCAGAATTGCTTTTCCTATGGATGGGGTAGAAGATACTTTAGATATGCCCGTGAAGAGCATTCAGGAAGATGGCAATGGTAAAAAGTCTATATTCTGGCGCGATACAAAACTACCATTCCGTCCTCTTAAAGAGTTGTTAACATTTAACCGTCTCCTGAGTCGCGGTAATGTTTATGGCGGTAACAGAGATGATGATATGGTTTCGGTAATTGTAGTGCGTTCAGCAAACACTATGATTGCGCTTCAAATTGACCAAGTTTTGAGCGAACAGGAAATTGTAATTAAGCAATTTGAAGGACCTGCACCTAAACCTATTGGTGTAGCAGGTGCTACCGTCCTTGGTGATGGACGAATTATGCCGATTGTTGATGTTTTGGAGTTAATTGATATCTTTGAGGGACGTACGTCGAAACAAAGTACTGTCAGTTTGTGGGAGCAAAAAGATACTTTTGTCCCCTTAGAAACTACTGAGGTGAAGATTGACCCCACAGTACTTATAGTTGATGATTCGATTACTGTAAGAGAATTGCTCTCCCTCACCTTTAGTAAAGCAGGCTATCGTGTAGAACAAGCTCGTGACGGACAAGAAGCTTGGGATAAATTGCGTTCCGGTTTACCTTGCGATATTGTATTTTGCGATATTGAAATGCCCCGTTGCGACGGTTTGGAATTACTATCGCGCATCCAAAAAAATCCCGATTTGAATAATTTACCGATTGCTATGCTTACTTCCCGTGGTGCCGATAAACACAGACAAATGGCAATTCAATTAGGTGCAAGTGGGTATTTTACTAAGCCATATCTGGAAGAAGCTTTACTTGAAGCTGCTGTCAGAATGCTTAAAGGTGAGAAGTTAGTTAACAGTAATCCTAGTGCTTAATGTAAAAAAAAGTACATAAATTGAGAAGAATGTCTGTTTTGACTACAGCCGATCGAGGAAAATAAAAGTCTACTAGTGCTCGAACACATTAAATATGATGGGTGAAGACAGGGAGAGCGGAGAGAGGGGGAAGAATAATTTTTGATGTACGCGCTTTGCCCCCTCAAAATTAATGTATTTGATAGGTTTTATCACACACCCGCTTGGGGTTGCAAACCCCAAGCTAATAGTACAAAGTCCTATGAATAGGACTAAAAATTGTCCATCATATTTTATGGGACAAACTAGTAGTAGTCTGTCCCATTAGTTTTGACGAGTTCGTTTTCTTTCAAACGTCCCCAGACGTAGCACAGAAGAAGTCTCTACACCCATCAGAATTAATGGGACAGACCACTACTAGTATTCCACCACATTAATTTTGATGGCTCGATTCTAGTCATATTTATATGAGTTTAGCTATAAGAGCGGGGACTTATAGTCCCAAGCGGGTATGATAGAAAACCCATCTAAATTAATGTGACAATAATTTATTCACTTTTCTCCCCCTGCTTGTCAAAACCCGCCATTTTTAATGAAATCGAATACTAGTAGTTCGCCAAGGGAACTTTGCAGGGTTAATAACGAGAAGAAAAAAATTATTTTCTCCCCCCTCTACCCCCTCTCCCCCCTCCCTCCCTTCACCCACCAATAAGAGGGTTGGTAGAGTACTAGTGGTAAGGAGTGCAGATGATGTTTCAAACTACTTATCTGGCACCAATTCTAACTACATGACCATCAAATGTTGGCACAGATAGGACAAAAGGATCGGTTGGATAGGTTAGTGCTTGTTCTTGCAAAATACCAATTGCGATTTCCTCACCCATACGAAGGCTATCGTAGTAGTCACTAAAGTAGTGGACTCCTGCCATATTACGACCAATGGAAATATTAGCTGCTAGTTTGTTTAACTCACCTTCAAGAGTTAGGAATTGATCTGGTGTGAATTCATCAAGATCGGATTTACTTGGTAGTATTTGACCTTCTAGGATAGTAGGTGCACGAAAAGCAACAGCTTCATCGCCACTTTCATAACGTTTGAATGCAACTTGTCCATCTTTTTTAGCTAGCACTGCACTGGTATCAAAAAATGCTTTCAAAATGGTGACACAAGCTCCTGCAACAGTGGCGTGTCCGGCACCATAAGCAGGGTGCATAGGTGAACCTTCAGGAAAAGCCATTGGTAAGAGATGGTTTCCTGCCAATTCCGCGATCGCATCTAAAGTACCATTGTTGTTTAAAGCATGTTTAAGCTTTTCTATATCTCTGCTGAGTCCTGGTGGAATATCTTTTCCGGATGGTTCTCGTAAAAGTTCAATCCGTGCAGCCAATGCTTCTGGACGTAAACGAATATGATTGTTGAACTTCTGGAAACGTACTGCCTTTAATGCTCTTGTGGAGACTTCGGTAACCAGGTTTAAAATATGAGGACCTCCATAAAGAGCAAAACCACCTGCATTTCGACGAGTCTTTGGGTTACCTGCTGCTGCACCAACACCAGAAAGATGATCGAAAGCAGGATCGAATGGTGTTCCCATCCCTAAGAGAATGATGCAAGCATTCAGATAAGCTTGATAAAGTGCATCATAATGGACATAGGTTGCCAAATCGCGGGGAGTAGAAATAAAGCGACGTGCAGGACGATTGGAGGGATTAGCATCAGGTTCATAGGCTTCTAAAGGTCTTTTAATTCCACGCTGAACCAGAACATACTCATTCATTGTGGTCATGTAATCAATTCCTGGCTTAGCAACTGGAACTTTTTGATCGATTTGCTGCACGCCGTAGGTAATTTTCCCTTCAGCAACGCTACCGCCTTGATTGCGATCGGTATTCCCAATCAGCAAAAACTGAGAAATATACGGACCAACTTCCACTCCTGGAGAAGAACCTCGGAATACTGTCTGTAAATTTAGTCTAGCTTCAGGCCGTCGTCTTCGTTCAACTGTCTTACGAGGTCTTCCTGTTTGATTTTCGATATATTCGAGCTTATTAAGACGTTTAATTGAGTCTTGGATATCCTTATCTCCACTACCTTTTTCAAAAGCATTAAATGGCTGATCTCGCAAAATTGCTAGTTCGTAAACCTCTGCCATTTCAAAAACTAGTTCTTGGTTAACCTCACCATCAGCATCTATTAGTGGTGGTGCAGGAGGCATGGTAACAGCTTGAGCATCCGGTCCTTGTAAATCAAAGACAACGCCTGCCGTAGGTGCTTCCCACTGCCTGAAATCCTTCAACAGTTCACTATCTTCCTCAGGCTTAACTTCGTCATTTCCATTGACTTTAAATTTCGCACCGTGACGCACTTTATCAGTAAACGGATCTATAAAGCCATCATCAATGGCACGACGATATTCGACGAAATCCTGTGCATCTGCAATTAATCCTGTATCGGGGTTATGGGGCAATCCTTTGGTAAAGGACATAAAGTATTTATCACCAGCATATTTTTGTTCCTCTCCATTGGCTGTATGCTCTGGGTACTGACGGCTTCTTGCTAATTCTGCTGCTTTAACACGGACATCAAAAGATTTCTGTTGACGATCGCTCATTACAATC
>JBCBQE010000506.1:0-5323 GCA_039820385.1 Cyanobacteria bacterium J06635_10 | reverse complement strand
TTATATATAGAGCGAAATCGTCTTCAAGCCTTTGATGAGATCAAAAAAATTTCCGGAGGTAAACGACTTCCTCAAATCGTTTGTAACCAGCCATCTAGCATCTCATCTCTAGCACCAAGGAGAGCTAGAGATATTGCCCGAAAGTACTGCCAGCGCTCTCGAGAGATTGTTGAAGACAATGGTCTAAGCATTCAACGTTTCGACAATATTACATTGAAATTAAAAGATGATGAAAGCTTAAAAAGGCAAATTCACAATACATTAATCCGCCTGCAAAAAAAGCCATTATCTCCATAAGCTTTCACTTCAACAAAAATTTAGATTTATTACATGAAAAATTAATACCCCCGGAAGTTGCCGGGGGCGTGAGGTAGTTGAATTAATTTGCTCTCTTTGAATCTTTTTTGTCAGCATCAGCTTCATTGGCATATTATATCTTCTCGAATGGGATAATTGATTTTCATTCATTATGGATAATTAAAATGTAGTAAGTAAGTCGGCAAAAGCTTTTAAGTAGAGCAGCACTATTAAGAAGCATTGATAATCGTGCCATATTTGCATATTTATTAAAGGATGCTTCCAGTAAAAAGGCTATTGATTTTTACTCATAAAAATACCAATTTTAATTACTTTCATCTTTAGTTATGACTATCTTATCGATCTAGTAAATCGACAAAAGTTTATTTTGATTTAATAATAAAAGTATAAAGTTCACACTGGATACAATCTTTGCTTTTTAGCGCGAATATTTTTAAGATGCTTCTTTACGGTATTTACAGTAATATAAAGTTGTTCGGCAATCTGTTTATAGCTAAATTTAGCTAGATAAAGGCTCCAAATTTCTGCTTCACGGTTTGTTAAATTGTATTTATTCGCTTCGCATAAAGCTATTTTTTGAACAGATTCGTAACGATTCTCAATTGTCACTAATAAGTAAGGTTGTTCTGATACTTCTAGATTTAACCTTCTTATCCTTAAACGAAAAATCAGCCTTCGATCGATAATAATGTCTTCCGTAATGGTGGTTACATTATCGCAATACGTTTGAGTGTTTATCAATGATTTGCAAAGATTCCAGATTACAGATGGTACACAATTTGAGTTCAAATTGCATTGATTAATTTGATTGCAAATATTGTAAGCACTGGCATTACCATGAACTAATTCGCCGCTTTCAGTTAAAATTAAAATACCATCTTCAAAGTTTTCTAGTATTTCTTGTAAAAAGTACGGTTGTTCTAAATCTTGAGTTTTTTTTGCTTTTGTCGTTAAAGTTTTCATAAGGTAAGTTACAGATTTATTGAAAATTAGTAAAGGATATTTGCGATCGGGAGCACAGTCAAAAGTTTTTGATTCAAAAAATTTTTAAGGGAACCCTTGACAGCAATTAAATGTGTCACTTGTAAATAGGTATAAATGTTGACTGTCGATTTTTAGTTTTAGAAGACGTTATGATTTTTTATACAGCTTTACACTCATCTATTTCGGATTTTGGGTTTAATCGCACGCTGTAAGACTTGTCATAACTAAGATGTCAGCAATAAATTTGGCAATGTGACGGTTGTTGATTAGACATAAATAGAGATGATTGATTAGACTTTTGGACAAATTTAGACAAAGTTTGTGACTGCATTGTGTCGAAATGCCCGACATCAAAGTTGTGCTTCCCCCTAAGTGCCATTAATAGGTTCTCTTATAAATTCAAAATTTAAAATATGGAAAAGTTAAGGAGTTTATTGCACTTTCATTACGATGTTAAAGTTTAAAAAACTCAGTAAAGTTAAGTAAAACTCAGGAAAGTTACTGGAGATCCCTTCTAAGCGTAATAATCACGCTCAAAGAAATTGAGGTTGAGGCAAGCGACGGCTGCTTCTTCACTTTCGTCTTCCCTCTCTCTGTTTACGGAGAGGGTTTATTTAATGTATTACATGCCTTGGCGGAGCGGCTCCGGCTCCGGCTCTGCTCATCTGAAATCTCCGTAAAAAATGGGACAGGCTTTAAAACAAATTAATTCGTTAGGTATCGGCATCTCCCATAAATGAAGCCTAGGGTTCCCATGAGAATTTTTTCTTCTAAAAAATTCTCATGGGTGCCCGACTGCCCCATTTTTATAGGTACCGTCTCACGGGAATCTCTAATTCCATCGCCTGTATTCCCAAAAATTGTAGCGCGAGAACGCGAATTTAAGTTTAAAACTGCATAAGTAGATTTTGTGAAAACTAATAATAATTAGTAACATTACCTTAAGCATCCCTAAGACAGTTATTCGATGCTATGACAGGCTTGCTCTAGAACAAATTTTGCTGATCAAAAGCATATTAAGTTCTATTTGATACTTTTATACGAAACAATTACGTATATTTAAAAAACTATCGTCATGGAAAACAGATTAATGAATAATAATTCTTCAGACAGACTTGATAACTCTATCCCTGTACTTCAAGTTAACCCAGAAACTCAACAAGTAACAGTTGAAGATTCTTCACCGACTGTTTCCGTAATGTGGGATAGAGCAGTTCAAAAAGCTGTTATCAACTCCAAGGTTGGTCCGACAATCGCATCCCGTGCCTATGGAATGTTGCATACCGCAATGTTTGATGCTTGGTCAGCATATGACCCCAAAGCAATGTCAACTCAACTAGGTGATGATTTACAACGTCCTGCAGAGGAAAATACTGAAGAGAATAAAACCGAAGCCATGAGTTATGCTGCTCATCGGGTTTTAGAAGAGCTTTTCCCCGATCAAGTTCAAATATTCGATGACTTGATAGTTAAGTTAGGTTTTGACCCTGATAATGATACTACCGATACTACGACAGCTGCTGGGATTGGGAATGTTATGGCATCAGAGTTGCTCGAATTTCGTCGCCAAGATGGTTCTAACCAATTAAATGGTTACTCTGATACAACTGGATATCAATCTGTTAATACAGCCAGTAAAATGGTTGATATCGAACGCTGGACTCCAGAACTAGTACCAATTAAAGCGAAACCCGGTACAGAAGAACGTACTCAACAATTTCTTACACCACAGTGGGGTGATGTAACTCCCTTCGGTTTGACAGAAGGCTCGCAATTTCGTCCAGAAGCACCAGAACCATTTTTACTGATAGATGGGACTGTGAACTTAGAAAACAAAACTATTACTCTAGAAGATGGCTCTGTATTGGATATTGATAAGAGTCTTATCGGAGATGTAATTAACCCTGAATTTATTGCTCAAGCAGAACAAGTTGTTGATATCAGTGCTAACTTGACTGACGAACAGAAATTGATTGCAGAATTCTGGGAAAATGGTGGTGGAACTTCTTTCCCTCCCGGTACTTGGATGACTTTTGGACAATTTGTCTCGGCACGAGATAATAATACTCTCGATCGAGATGCTCAATTATTCTTTGGTTTGGGTAATGCAGTATTTGATGCAGGTATTGCAACTTGGGAAGCCAAAACGTATTATGATTATACTCGTCCCATTAGAGCAATTCGAGAACTAGGTGAGATGGGATTAATCGGGGAGTTCAATGAAGAACTTGGTGGCTTTGCGATTGATGCATGGACTCCAGAAAATGGAACTGACACAATATTGGCAACCGATTTCCTTACTTACCAAACTCCTGGAAGCGATCCTTCACCACCATTTGGCGAGTATACATCAGGACACAGTAGTTTCAGTGCTGCGGGTGCCGAGATTCTGCAATTATTTACGGGTAGCGATGAATTTGGTGCTAGTGTTAGTTTTGAGCCTGGTGAATCTCGCTTTGAACCAAAGAAAACTCCTGAGGAAACTGTTACCTTAGAGTGGGATACTTTCAGTGAAGCTGCGGATCAAGGTGGCCTTTCTCGCCTTTACGGAGGAATTCATTTTTCTGATGGCGATATTAATGGAAGACAGTTAGGAGAACAAGTTGGACAAGCTGTTTGGGACAAAGCTCAATACTTTATTACAGGTGGAGAGACTGACTATGAAGCAACTAATTTCGATGAAGATCGAGTCGATGAATTATTATATGGTGGTTTAAATAGTAGTCAGTGGGGAGAGGTGCTAAATAGTATTGGGATTGATGATGACTCATTGATTGAAACTCTTAATCTTACCGATTTTGATAATAGTATTGATGTTTCAGGTATTATCGAACAAGTCTCTTCTGATGGCTTAAATGTTGATTGGGGTGCAGCACTAGAACTTATTAATAACGGAGATTTTGATGGGGAGACAAATTTATTTTTAGCTTAAGATTTTTAGGCTGTTTAGTAGTAAAGTGTGGGGAAAACTAGTACTCGAACAACCGAAAAATACCGGGTAGGGGGGGGAGAGGGGATCTTGGAGAGGAAAGAATTTTTATTAAAAACAAGCCCATCAAAATAAATGATTTGGAGTACTAGTAGTACATTTCATTAATTCTGATGGGTGTAGAGACTTCTTCTGTGCTACGTCTGGGGACGTTTGAAAGAAAACGAACCGATCGATCTAAAATTGGTGGATAAAGCTGGGGAATAGAGAATAGGGGAAAGCATACCGGGTGCTGTGCGGCTCCGAGTTCCACCTTCGTTCTCTTGGTGGTAGACTACTTATAGCGTTTGCGTTGTCAAAACTCAAAAGTCTCAAGGTAATAAGTATTATAGAATAAGGATTTAAAGCTTTTGAAATGGGTGCGGCCAATTGGTCGTGTTGTACTAGCTAGCTGCTTAGTTTGAAAATATTTTAGATATTTAACTTTTTTTCAGCATCTAAGTGCATAAGTAAAGTCAACCGAGTTCTATTTACCTTTAACTATAAGGTAAAATCATGTCTAATTCCCCATTCTCCAACGATTTCAGACTTTTCTTACCAGAAGTTATCTGGCTTGAACCCGAAAATTTATTGGTAGCCAAACGAATCACCTCTGGGGCTAGCAGCAGCAACCCCAGGGATTCTTGGCAAACCTATCTAAATGCATTAGGGCTACTTGCTTTTGAACAATGGTTACGCAACCACTTGCCCAGTCAATTAGTGACTAGAAATACTACTTTTATCGAAACTGGGGGTAATCTCAATGCTGGTGAGTTTAAATGTTGCACCATCGCCACCGAAAATTTACTTGATGAAATGGTAAGCATACCACAAAATGCGATCGTGAAACCAGAAATGATTGCTCATTTTTATGTAGTGCTTGAGGTATCGGAAGAAGAGCAAGAAGTTACGATTAGAGGCTTTTTATCCTACAACCAATTAATTGAAATGCGGAATAATTTAAAATTACCAATGCGCGATGGTTGTTTTCAAATACCGCTGTCCTTATTTGATATTGAACCAAATCACTTATTATTCTACAATCGTTATTTG
>JBCBQE010000505.1:0-5325 GCA_039820385.1 Cyanobacteria bacterium J06635_10 | reverse complement strand
CGATAGAACTTAGCAGCCAAATTACAGATGAATCTAAACAATGGCAAACTTATTTGAATGCTTTAAGTTTATCGCTAAATCGATTTGTAACGGCGATAGAGGAATTGCTTCTGGTGGTAATTGTTCAAATTCTAGCGTCATTGGTAATATTTCCGTTGATAAATTATTCATTTTACTAACTGCTCTTGATTCGCAAATTTTTATGATTTATGATTGATTGATTTATTCATTAATTGTATTCTCCCAATATCTTTTATACCGAACCTTCCCACTGTCATGGTACTGTTCACTATTTTATTGAATCTAAATATTTACATAACCTATTAGAAAATCTACTCATATTTGAATTACTTCTTTCTCCAAATGCTTCTATTTCCGCTTCCGCAATCAAATTATTTACTTGTTCTGTCAAAGCAATAGTAATTTGTGATTCTAAAACTTGTAAACTTTCCAAAGAAGAATAATTCTGTGCTAATTCCAAAACGCGAACTTTTAACATTAGCAAAAGTTCATGGGTGACATCAGCACGAAACTCTTTCAACTTTAACAAACGAGTTACTTGAAACTGCGCTTTCATTTCTATGCGTTTGGCTATTTCCGTCATCGATAATCCCTGACAGTGAAAGAATTTTAATGCTGTCAAAAACTTGTTCGCTTTAGTAACATCTTTTCGTTGCATTTTATTTACCCGCGATTGCGTAACGGTAGCTAACGCATTATCCAAACATTCTAGAAACTGGGGACGATATAACTTTAAAAACTCGCTGGTTTGATTTTCTTCTCGATCGTCGGTAATATTTGTAGAAACTAGATCAAAATTGCCATAGACGCGATCGCCAACGCTTCGCGTATTGCTATCATTGGTATCTATAGATTCTGTAGCTAAAGAGCCACCTCTAACATGAATTCTATATTCTCGCAGAGCCTGAGCCAATTGTTTCAATTGTATAATTAAATTGTGAGTAGCGTAAGAATATCTACCCCTACTCAGACTATTTAATTTATTGCTAATTTGTTGTAATTGTTCGGTGGATGGTGGTTGACATTGACTTGTCTTTCTAACTTGACGTTGTTTTAACCTTTGAGCGCGATAAACTGTATGGTAACTTGACAACAACCATTTATATTGTTGAATTTCCGTAACAGTTAACGAATGAAATTGACTTAAAATACGTTCTAACTGTTTTGGTTGGGTATCGTTGAGAATTGCCCAATCACTCAAAAGGTAAACTCCACACTCCAACAAAAATTTACTTAAAAAAGGATGCTGTCTTACCTTTCTATTTGTCCATGATGGCAGACTACTTTGATTTATATCAAAACTTTGCAATATTTCTAAAGAATAGCATTGATAAGAGCTACTAGGTTGCTCTCTTCCGTCATCATCTAGTACATAAGGAAGTAAATCGCGACTGCTGAAACCGCCAGCACCACCAAACTGCCTTTCTAAGTTTAAACAAACCTTTTCAATTTCCCAAGAAATAAAGCATAGCAGACAGCGTTGTGCATTCATACGCTTATTCTCAGATGCATCCCGATTTATACCTTTGTATAAATCTAACAAGTGCAAATGAATATCACGCTTTGAAAGATTACTGCCATCCAAAATAGCAAATACCTCGGTAAAAAATCTCTGTGCTGAAGGAATAGACTGAGTTTGGCGATTTCCCGCACCATCGATTTTTACTAATGTCCAATATATTGATGGATTAATCATCGCTTTACAATCATTAGTATATGAGCGCATATTAAATGACTAAGTAAATTTAACCAAGTACTTTTTCTACACATTCCAATTAGTTTCTTTAACCGTCATTTATTCTTAGCTCTGAGCAAAAGGAGATTATGCACCATTATCAAAAATAAATCCAATGGCGGTACTGTGCAGTAGTTTTTTTCAAAATCAATAAATTCTTGCTTAGTAAAAGACATCTTCAGGAAGATGCGGTTACATTGTTTCCCTCGAAAACTCTGTCTATATATAAGTTCCACTGGTTGCTAGTATGGTTAATTGAGCTTGGGGTGCCATTCCTCAGATATACTAAGACCAATATTTCAGCATTGACGTTTAGGACCATTAGCCATAGGATGGCAGATGGCAGAATTCAAGATTTACGATGCTTGCAGCCGTTAGAAGCAATAGTAGATGAAATACAACCACGCTGTTATTTAATCATGGATGAGCGGTAGATTTCGGAGCATTTTCTCCTTTACAGGTAAGAGCAATCTCTTTTTACACGGGCAGAAATTTCGCTTACCTTCGGGTAAAATTATTGATGGATTAGCCCACGGTAATCTCAGTTTAGGAGCAGCTATTTCAAATTCGCTCAAATACTCAAAACCAAAGACAGAGATTGTTGAGGAAAGCGGGATTGGTGACGGTTACGTAGCGAGTAGCGAGTAGCGAGTAGCCAGTGGAACTTCTTTATGAATTATTATATTTAAGCCCAGACGCCAAATCAATCTTGGCTGCATATACAAAGTACGTAAAAACGCACTAAAACCCTTGGAAAGTCTGATTTATCAGACTTTGTGTATTAGCCTGAGAATTTATTAATCGGCGTTTGCCCTCGAATGGTGCAAAATGTGAGATAAATAATGCTAAGAGTTTGGTTAAAAGTATTTAGTAATTTGGGAATAAAATTATTAAAGTGGTGAAGAGTACTTTGTAATGATAAGCGATCGATCGAATTCCCATATGAGGTAGTGGCTTCAAACATTAAACGAAGGAAGAAGGAAGAAGGAAGAAGGAAGAAGGAAGAAGGAAGAAGTTTGGAATTGGGATGGGGATTTAAACCCCAACCCAATTCTTCCACCGTATGACGGTGGGGAATTAAATCCATATGTTTAAGTTAAAGTTTGTAGAAGATTATAAGCCAGTAAAAATATCTTTATTCATTTGCGGTTGCAACTAACAACCACATACATTGATTTATATAACTAGTCGAAGTTTAAAACCGTAAACCGAAGCATGGAGGTAGCCCTCCATACTCGGCTTCAAAACCGGACATGAAATTTCTATTCTTGGACATATTGATGAAATATATTCATCTTTTATTTATTCAATTATATTGATAAATTACTTTACCAAATCTATCTTTGGCGTTATAAGTTCTATCAAAAAAAGCTCCTATCTCTTTCTCCTTAAATACCGAATCAATCATAACATTTAAAGAGCCATCAGTATATTCTTGGATAGCTTGTTGAAGGTCTGTTGTATAACCAATACAATTACCGATTATCTGTATATTTTGTGTCATGACCCATTCAATTATTTGTTGCATATTACAACCTCTATATTCAAAATTTTGGTTTGTTAAATGAGAATATTGGTCGTAGAATCCACAAGTTACATAGCGTCCTTCAGTAGCTATTGTGTGAATTACTTTTCCTAAGTAAATATCGAATAAAGGGTCTATAACGCAATTAAATCCACCAGTTTCTCGAACAATTTCAACAATTTCTTCATTGTATAAAAGACTTTCCTGATTGGGGTCGATTTGAATTAATTTTTTGACTCCCATTTGTTCGAGCTGCTCTTTAAATTGCATTGAAGTGCTGACTGCATAAACGTTAACATCATATTTTTGGAGGGCATTTATCGCAAACAAAGAAGTATTAGATTTAGCAGCAGTAACTAGAATATTTTCTCCTGGAGTAATGTTTAATTTGCGAATCATACTGTAGCTAGTTTGACCCCCAATCGGAAAAGCCGCAGCTACTTCTTTAGGCATTTGAGATGGAATTTTTATGAGTTTACTATAATGAAATATTTGGTATTCTTTTGAGCCATTATTAGTAGGTAAACCACCAATTACTCCTTCAACTCTTGAGTAGGGGTAACAACCATCTCCAATAACGCTATCTCCTATTTTTAATTCCGTGACTTCTGCTCCTATATCGATTACTTCTCCGACAAATTCTGAACCAATAACGTAGAAAGAAGTATCTGGTGCTGTAGTTGCTGTTTTAAGAATTAAATTTTTATCGCGATAGTTACAAGAAAAGGCTCTAATTTTTACTAGCACCATAAACTTATTTTTCGGTGCATTACTATCAAAATTTGGGTCTCGAGTATTAATCAATCCGCAATTAACTTTAATTCCTTCCAAATCGATAGTGTCAATAACTTCATTATTTAAAATAGAGGGTTTTAGCTGACTTCCACAAATAGCAATATTTCTCATGATTCTTGTTCCTTGATGTTAATTAATGTTGGCTCTTCGTTGTTGTTTCTTGATGCTTAATTATTGTAAGCAATCTTATTCTTACTAAAAGATAAATCTTAATTACTTAGGACTTATCTACATGACACATTCTTTCGTAGGGTGCTAGTACACTCACTGATTGTAAAGGCAATAATTACCTTGTAGTACGGCACCAACTAAGTCATTTTACTGAAAAAGTAAGATTGAAGGTAATAGCTGAGGATAGGCAATACGTAATAATTGATAACCAATACCAGCCGTACCGTGGAGCAATCCTGGATGACTTATTTCTGAAGGGTAATTAACAAATAACTTCAGTTTATTTGAACCAGTTTTAGCTATTATTTCATTAACCCAGTTATTTACTAATGTTTTTAACTCTGGTTTTTCAAGTTTTTCTGAAGCAACTAAAAGTAATTCTAAACGTCCATAATTGCCCCAGAAAAGATTATCTACCCCCCATATTTTATGCTGCTGTATAATTTCAATTGCTGTATTAATTTCAGTTCTGATTTGGGAATTATCTAAGAGTTTAATTCCTCCCAATCGACCTAAAGCAATTTCAATTTTTAACTGAGCTAAATTAGAATCATCGAAATTTGTAGGCTTAGATTCTAAAGCGATCGCATTTTTTGCGGTAGTCAAATAGCGTTCGTCTTGAGTTACTTCATAAAGACGTAGTAAAGCGTAAGCTATACCAGCAATTCCCGACCAAAATCCCAAATTTCTACTTTCAATTTCCGTTTCAGGAGGTGCTTGATTTTGCAATAGATAGTCACCACATGCAATCGCTTTTCGCAGATATTCTGAAGAATTATCTATTTTAGAAGAACATCCTAGTAAACTAAGTAAGATCCCTGCACAACCACTGATAACATCAAGTTGTGACGAATTGACAATTTCATCTATAGTTATCATAGATAAAATATCGTCTGCGATTGGAATTAAAGATGGTTCTGATAGCAATTGAGCGATTTGTATTAAACTATAAGCTGAAGCACCTAAACCATTAAACCCGCCGATTCCTATAATTTTGATAAATCTAGATTTCTCTTCACTATTCATTTCTTTTAAAGCACTTTCAATAGGCTTTAAAATTTGTAGTGCTAAGTTATGC
>JBCBQE010000504.1:3105-5333 GCA_039820385.1 Cyanobacteria bacterium J06635_10 | reverse complement strand
CTCCCCAGTTCTTCTATCACGACAAATTAGGTTCAGATTTATTTAATCTAATTTGTCAATTAGAGGAACTGGGGAGGAAATTCTTTTCGTGGTAAAGAAAGACCATGTAAAACTTCATTACGAAAATTGATTAATGTCGGTTTCAAATCTGAGAAAGTCAATTTTTGCATGCTAATTAATCGGAATTCTCCTAGGAATAAAAAATACGATCGCGAATTTAGTATTATTAGGTATCTTGAGCGATTCTAAAACCTGCGTGCTGATAGAAATACGGACGAAACCAGTTACGATAAGATTTGGCAGCCATTGAACCATTACTTGCCCAAGAACCACCTAGCATCATTTTGTGTCCATTGTCAAAAAAAGGAGCCGCTGCA
Source organism: Cyanobacteria bacterium J06635_10 (assembly GCA_039820385.1). Lineage (GTDB taxonomy): Bacteria > Cyanobacteriota > Cyanobacteriia > Cyanobacteriales > Nostocaceae > Rivularia. The sequence continues at coordinate 4,956 of JBCBQE010000504.1, read as the reverse complement.
TCTTCATAGAGATAATGCGGCTTGAATCCTGGTAAAGGGTTGAAATCATCACTCAACCACTGCCAAACATTACCTCGAATATCATATAATCCCTGTGGAGTTTGGGTAGTTTCCAAGCTATCTACTGGGCTAGGGGAACCATACTTTAAATTGAGATTATAATCTCTATCTTGCTCGCAGTTAGCGCTGGCAATATTCCATTCTCCTTCACTCATTAAGCGAATTCCCTTACCCTTGGAGCGACAGTAAGCCATTGCTTCATAGTGATTCACTTCTACAGGCCAATCAAGGGGTAAGTCAATCTCATCAAACATGGCTCGATATTTGTAGCTACCATTATTGGGTATCCAGAATTTGGGGTGTTTAACCTTGTATCTTGTCTTCCAACCCCAGGATTCATCATCCCAAAAGTCCGGATTTTCGTAGCCGTTATCTTCCACAAACTTGAGAAATTCCCCGTTGGTAATCAGATACTTACTCGCTAAAAATGGTTTCACTTCCAATTTCCGAGTACCGTATTCGCTATCCCAGCCATAAGTAGAAGCATTTTCAGCTTTCCCTAGTTTCGTTACCCCTCCTGCAAGCGGAATCATTTCATTGGCGGCAATCTTACCATTTGAAGATGCATATTGCCACTCAAAGGGACGTTCAAGCTTATCTACAGGAAGTTGTCGGATGAGCATTGAAGAAGTTTCAAAATGAGTGCGATTGTGCTCTATGCCCATCATCAGTGCCCAGAGGGGATGATTTTGATCGATGGGGAGATTGAGTGGTGTACTGTAGATAACTTTTGCAATTTCGTCTTTTGCTTTGTCTCTATACTGCCAAACATCTTCCACTTTCGGCCATCGAATATCTTCGATCGCTTCATTAAGTTCATCAGGGGTTGTAGGATCTACCCCAACCTCGAAAAGGATTTCGTATTCAGGGTTAATCGGCTGATTCAATAAACCGACGCGAATCAATTTATTGATGTAGAAGACAGCCGAGTGGCCTAAGTAGAAAATTAGAGGGTTTCTTAAAGGATCTGGGTTTACATAGAATGTCTCTTCCCCCACTAAACTTTTCATGAGAATTTCTTCGAGTTCCCATGAATTCTCAAAGTAGTTGAAAAGTGTTTGTCGCGAGCATCTGTCAAGTTGGGGAGATTCGATTGATTTGAGCAAATCCATTTTCATTTATCGTGGAAGAAAGCAATTTACTTGTATGGCTGTAAAAGCAGTATCTGTAAGCTTTTGGTTAAGTTTGATTTGGTCCAGATCGATAACATCAGCACCCCTGCTTGCTGTTGGATTTGGTCAGTTTTAGCACTTATAGTTATTTTCAAATAACTTCTCTGGTGAATTGTACCAGGATTGCGCACCCTAAAAACGACTCTCCTTCCACGAGAAGAATATCAGCGAAGATGCAATAGAGATGCAAACTCCAAATCATATTTTTTTAAACTCTTATATAGCAAGGCTTGTAGGCAAAAAATCGTGCCTCATAGATATTTCAACGCTCAAAATGCTTCTGGTATCTGTTTAGGCTCGTTTCCCCGATTTTCAGAATTTATTTGACAAGTCTCATCTAACAAAGCTTCATATTCTATATGTTCTTCAGGAATAAATCCTAAATATATTTGATTTTCATAGTTATTTACAGGCGATATCCGTATTTGTATTACTAGCTTTCCTTTCTGCCAACCAACTCCGGTAATTCTTAAAACTTGACAACCTGTAATATATTCGTGTTTGATTTCAGCTAAATCTATTTTCATTTTACCAATAGATATATCGCCGAAAAACTCCAACATTGAAACTCCAGGATTAAAGCTATTGTATTCGTAAATACGTCTTTTTAATTTATCTT
>JBCBQE010000504.1:0-3095 GCA_039820385.1 Cyanobacteria bacterium J06635_10 | reverse complement strand
AACAACATCATCACTTTCTAAAAGTATAATATTATCGCTCATATTAATATTACTTAAAAAGCACTTCAAACTAAAAAGTTTTATTTTTATAATTTAAACCTAGTTTTTGAGATAAACTGCTAATTTCCTAACAACAAATTAGCGATAAATATGATAAGTAATATAAGAATATTTTCCGAATTATATTGTAGCTACGGAATTACTCAAAATAAATTTAAACACTTTGCGTTACTCCGCGTTTACCTCTGCCTTCCTTTGCGTTTCAAAATAAACTATCCCGACGATATCACAAACCAGAAAAATCCATAGTTTCGACAATTAAAGTACTTAAATTAACTCGACGAATTGCGTGATTATTTGTATCCGCGATATATAAATAATCATCAAAAATACTTATTCCTGAAGGTTCGTAAAAAACACTATTTTCAGCTTTACCATCTTGCAAACCTTTCCTACCATCTCCCAATATACTTCGACAATCACCACTACTAGGGTTTACTAACTTAATTTTGTGGTTGTATGTATCGGCAATCCACAAACAATTATTGGCGTACTCTATTCCCAAACAATGCTGTAATCTCACATCAAAACCGTTTCCATCAACATCGCCAAAAGCATTTAAATCGCCACTACCGCAAATTGTTCTTACCTTTTGGTTATCTAAATTAATTCCTCGAATTGAACTAACTTCACTATCGGCGATATATAATTCACTACCATTAGTTGTAATGCCGCTGGGTTGAGCAAAAGCAGATTCAGAAAGCTCACCATCTACACAAGATTCTGCACCTCTCCCAGCGTAAACTTGTATACAATTATCTTCTAAATCTAATTCCCAAATTTGATGGCAACCAGCCATGGCAATAAATAATTTATTGCGATAGTTTACTAAATCCCAAGGAGAATTTAAAGCAGTTTCTAAACCAGCACCACCGAAAGTGGGGATATTAAGACTTTGTTCACCCTTACCAGCAATAATTTCTACTAATTGAAGCTTAAAATCAACTTTACGTATGGCATGATTTTCTGTATCAGCTACATACAAAATATGATTTATTTCATCAAACGCCATTCCTTGGGGTGCAAAAAACTCAGTTTCCTTAAAGCTGCCATCTTTTAAACCAGGTTTACCGCTACCAACTATATGTAAAACTTCCCCATTCAAGTTACTTACAACAATGCGATGATGTCCAGTATCGGCGACGAATAATTTAGAGTCAGTAGCTAAAATTTTACCGGGGAAAGCTAAAGGTGTAATTAAAGGTGCCTTCTGCTTTTCTAAAATTAATTCAAATTCTTGAAAATCAATGGTACCTTTTTCTTGATGCTGTTTAATTAACTTTACAATCAACTCATCTAAAATTTGACGCTTACCTTCACCCGTTAACGAAGCTACCAAATAACCTTGTGGATCGACGATCGCAAAAGTTGGATAAGCCCGTACAGTATATTCTTGCCAAACCCGAAAATCCTTGTCAATTAAAACTGGGTGTTCGATATCGTAACGTAAAATCGCTTGACGAATGTTTTCGATTTCCTTTTCATTGTCAAATTTAGCCGAATGCACCCCAATAACCGTAATGCTGTCTTTGTATTTTTGTTCGAGATATTTTAAATCTGGTAAAACGTGCAGACAATTGATACAGCAGTAAGTCCAAAAATGAAGAATTACCAACCTACCCCTGAGTTGTTTTAACGACAAAGGTTTATCAGTATTCAACCAAGAGTAATTTTGTGGTAATTCTGGTGTGCGAATGCGAGACATTTTTTAATTGGGCATTGGGCATTGCTAAGTGTATAATATCTTGATAAATTTGCTGTTGATTGAAATTGATATAAAATGTCGGGTAAGTAATTTTAGAGTCACGAAAAAAACTTTATTCATCGCATCACGCACCAAAAGAATATTGTAATTATTTGAAGACATCAGTAAATAATTGTAGGGTGCTGTACTTCGTTAAAAAAATATAGTATATAACCAACAAAATTTCTTCATCGCATCACGCACCAAAAGAATATTATAGTTGTTTCAATGCATCAGTAAATAATTGTAGGGTGCTGTACTTCCGTAAAAAAATATAGTATATAACCAAAAAAATTTCTTTATAGCGTCACGCACCAAAATAATATTGTAATTATTTTAAGACATAAGCAAATAATAGTAGGGTGCTGTACTCTGTGAAAGATATAGTATAGAACGAATAAAATTTCTTTATAGCGTCACGCACCAAAATAATATTGTAATTATTTTAATACATCAGTAAATAATTGTAGGGTGCTGTACTTCGTTAAAAACATATAGTATATAACCAACAAAATTTCTTTATAGCGTCACGCACCAAAAGAATATTAGTGAATAATAGTAGGGTGCTGTGACGCTCTTAAAAAATATAGTATATAACCAACAAAATTTCTTTATAGCGTCACGCACCAAAAGGATAACGAAACCCACAAATTTTAATCAGTTAATTGTTCATTTTACTGCTGAATTTCGGGTACGTCTTGGGCTACTTCCACTTCTGAAGTAATTTCTGGAGTTACTTCAGAAGTGGATTGTTGAGAATTCAAAACTTCATCAGTTTTTGTCTTTTCTTCCGAAGTTACTGGTTCTTTTTGTACTTCTGGTTTTTGCTCCGGTATTACCTCTGGTGCAGGAATCTCAATGATTGGTGGAATTTCCTCTACTGTAGATTCCTCAGTCTCAATGACTTCTGAATTTTCTTCCTCCATGATTTCTTCTGATTTCACTTCCGGAATTGTCTCTTCCGTAGCTTCCAATTCCGTAGTCTTAGGTTGTGGAGTTTCAATTACTTCGGGAATTGTCTCTTCTAATTTACTTTCGGGTTGTGGATTTTCAATTACTTCTGGAGTTTCTTCGTTTGGTATTTCAACAGCATCATTTTGCTCTACAATTCCTCTTACATCAACAGAGGAAAGTTCTCCTCGAACAATCTTTGCAAGGCTGTCTTTACCGTTGGGTTCATAAGTGATAGTTCTAACAGTACTGTTGAAGACATTTTTTACCGGATTCCCTTGATTGTCCAGAAATTCCAGTTTTACCCAGTTTTTACCGGACTTAAAACCTTTTAGATATA
>JBCBQE010000503.1:0-5341 GCA_039820385.1 Cyanobacteria bacterium J06635_10 | reverse complement strand
AGTATTACTGCCAGTATTTAAAAGAGAAATCTGTTGGCCACCTGAAGCTGTAGAATTAGTCGATTCAGGTGGACAATCCACTCCAGCCTGATGGGAGTCTACTTTATGAGGCTGAAGCACTGCAACTAGATGGTTATCAACCTGAATCGACTAATTCTACAGCTTCAGGTGGCCAACAGATTTCTCTTTTAAATACTGGCAGTAATACTGGAAGCGCAACAGGTATTTTCATTGGTGACGCTGGAAGTTACCGAGTAGAGGTAGGTTATTACGATGAAAATGATGGAGAAGCTTTAGCTGAGGTTACTGTTGCAGGGCAAAGTCGAAGCTTTGTATTTGACGACGATTTAGGTGCCAATATCGCTATACCAGAAGCTTTAACATCTCGTATCACCCATTCGGTAATCGGATTGCAACCTGGCGATGTTTTCGAGATTGAAGGACAATCTGATGATGGTGAACCTGCGCGTATTGACTATATCCGTTTCATCCCCGTACAAGCTACGCTTCAACCACAATCAACTGTGCGTTATGAGGCTGAAGCTTTACAACTGAGTACTTATCAAGTTGAATCAAATAATAATTCTTCTGGTGGGGAACATATTGCTGTAAATAACAACTCTGGAACCGCAACAGGTACTTTTGATGGTGAGACGGGAATTTACCAAGTCAAGCTAGGTTATTACGATGAAAATGACGGTGTTTCTTCTGCAACTATTACCGTTGGCGGACAAAGTCGTGGTTTCCAATTTGATGAAGATTTACCGGATGGTGGCCCTACATCTGTGACTTTAACTGAGCGTGTAAGTCATTTAGCAGTCAAGTTAAAAAAGGGCGATACTTTTGAAATTGAAGCTACGTCTAACTTTGGTGAATATGCTCGTTTTGACTATATTGATTTCACTCCAATAAATCCTCCTGCTGGCTCTAACTACTATGTTTCGCCTTCGGGGAGCGATAATAATCCAGGTACGCAATCCCAGCCTTGGAAAACTATTAACTATGCTGTTAGTCAAGGCTCTCCAGTGACTGCAGGAGATACTATATTAGTACAACCTGGTGTATATACAGAGACAGTAACCCTTGATAAATCTGGTTATGAAGAACTCGGTCATATTACCCTCAAAGCTAATGGTAACGTAATTTTACGCGACCCAGATCCTATACCAGATCCTATAACTGGGGATTTTAAAGAGGGTGTAATTCAGTCTGCTGGTGATGGTTACTGGATTATCGATGGCTTCCGCATTGAGAACACCTCTTGGGCTGGTATTTCTCTGAGAGATGCAAATAATATGATTGTGCAGAACAATCACACTTTTGAAACAGGTGCTCCAGGCATTATCGTTATGCCCGATACTTTCTTCGCAGGAGGAGAAGGTGAAGTCACGAGCAAAGATATCAAAGTACTGGGTAACACAGTTGAGCGAGCTAACTGGAAATGGACGGGTTCAGGGAGTGATATAGGTACCCAAGAAGCATTAAGTATTTGGGGTGTGGATGGTTTTGAAGTTGCCAACAATCTTGTTAAAGAAGGAACTCGTGAGGGCATCGATGTTAAAACTGGTTCTCGTAACGGTTCGGTTCATAACAATACTGTGACTGGTGTTGCACAAGTCTCCGGTACACCTCAAGGTTATAATGGCGGACCAGCTATTTATATAGAAGGTAATCGCGCCGATACTTTCAACATTGATGTTTACAACAATGTTGTCTACGGGAATACTGCAGAGGGAATCGCAGTTGTTGATGAAGTACCTGCACAAGGTGATGTGAAAGATGTTCGAGTTTACAACAACTTAGTTTATGGCAATGGATTATTAGGCGTAAATGGTGGCGTAGGAATTACGGTAACTAGCAATGTCAGTGATGTTGAAATTTTTCACAATACGGTTGTGAATAATATTCAATCCATCCTCATCGATGGTACTGATGCCTTCGGAGGCTATAAACCGAATAATGTTTTAGTGCGTAACAATATCTTCGCTGATGCTATTTTCCGCAATGGTTTAATTGAAGATGCAGACAATGTAGTCTTGGATAATAATTTGTTTACCGATGGCTTTACACAACTCTATGAAAGTGGAGGTGGACTGAATAACCTTACAGAAACCAACAATACTGAGGTTGGATCGATTGGTTTCTTAGATGCGGCAGGCAATGATTACCGTTTATCTGCTAATTCTGCTGCAATTGATATAGGTTCAGATATGATTCCCGATTATCTATCCATCGATAAGGATGGCAAAAACCGCGATCGAGATAATGCACCCGATGTTGGCGCTTATGAGTATCATGTTTGATCTAATTAATTTAAAAATCTGCTTTTTAGTACTTTTTATGGTATAATCAGCGATTTTTTGATTAAGTAAAATTGTGACTACAGCTTACCTCTCTCCTTTTCCGGAGGGAGGTTTTTATTAAAATAGTTTTTCTTATCAGCAACACCGATTTTTTTCTCCTAACATAAGTTTTTATAACCCCTGATGGATATCTTATAATTCCATATACGGAGGCTGAAAAGGATTTTATTACACGAATACGCGATTCGCAATCTTTATTTTAATTTCCTTAGAACTATAAGTCTCCCATTACGTTACAACGGAGGAGATTTTCACAAGGCGCTGCAAGAGGATATAGGCGCTGCAAATAGCGTAGGTTGGGGAGCCACTCCGTTGCGGGGGTTTCCCCCGTTGTAGGAAGTGGCGTTTGAGGAACGTAGCGCTTCGCTTACACTTCGTGTTCATTCGTCAGGATGTCCTTACACCGTCAGGTGTGCCTGAGCCGCAGCAAAGCTGAACGGCACAACCCAACATTGTTAAGACTTTGTTGGGTTTCACTATCGTTCAACCCAACCTACAGTTCTCCTAAACACAACCGTATTGGATTATGAACTAGAAATATTACGGATATCTAATTGTAATTTTTTTGGTAATTTTATTCATTATTTAGTTATTTATTCGTAAGCTGCGTTCATATAAAAGATTTAAAAGTACAACTAATTTTAATAGGTTTTTATACTGTTTATTTTTTCCCAAAAAATCAATCCGGAATAAATGAATTAGAGACTTTTATATAAGCATTTTTTCATGAGTAATTATCTCTATTTTTAGCACCGAGAGGTATTTAAGAATACTTGAATACCAATTCTGTTTCGTTAAAAATAAAAGTGTCACGAGATGGAACCTTAAAAAAATCAGCGTGCGTTTGCCGAACTCATTTTCAGGAGAAAAATTACTCATGAATGATTTCGACATATCGCTTAATAGTGAATCATCTGTAATTGGAAATCCTCAAGAATTAGTTCCTAATTCTGGTTTGGATGGAACTGGCGATTTACTAAATTCCTCTAATTCTTCTATGCTACCTACTGCTACTGAGGATATCTTACGCTACGAAGCAGAAGAGTTGAATCTGAACAAGTATCAAATTGAGTCAAATAATGCCTCATCAGGTGGCGAACATATTTCTCTTTTAGGTAGTAATACTGGAAGCGCAACAGGAGTTTTCAATGGCGAAGCTGGAATTTATCAGGTCAATTTAGGTTTTTACGATGAAAATGATGGAGTTTCTTCTGTTAAAGTTACCGTTAGCGGAGATACTCAAGAGTTCAAATTTGATGAAAATTTACCTTCTGGGGGCCCCACATCTGCGACTTTAACTGAACGTATCACCCATTCCGCCATCGAGTTACAAAAGGGGGATACTTTCAAAATTGAAGGAGAATCTAACTTTGGTGAGTATGCTCGTTTTGACTATATTGAGTTTACTCCCGTAGACTCGAACAATGAAACAGGTGGTGACAATGGAGGTGAAACCCCAGTTAACCCATCACCTGATATAGATAAGGATACTCCCAAAGATACAGGCTCCCGAAGCAAGACATACTATGTTTCACCTTCAGGGAGCGATGATAATCTAGGTACAAAAGAAAATCCGTGGAAAACTATCGACCATGCTGTTAGTAAAGACTCAGCGGTGAGTGCAGGTGATACTGTATTAGTAAAGCCTGGTGTGTATACAGAGTTAATTACTCTCGATAAATCGGGTAATAAAGAACTCGGTCATATTACCCTAAAGGCTGATGGAAAAGTCACTCTACGGGACCCAGATCCTATCAAAGGCGGTTTTAGAGAGGGTGTGATTCAGTCTGCTAATCAGGGTTACTGGATTATTGATGGCTTCCGGATTGAAAATACATCTTGGGCTGGTATTTCACTGCGAGATGCAAATAATATGATTGTGCAAAACAACCATACATTTGAGACTGGTGCTTCAGGCATTATCGTTATGCCTGAAACTTATTACAAAGGTGGAGATGCAGAGGTAACCAGTAAGGATATCAAAGTACTGGATAATAAGGTTGAACGAGCTAACTGGAGATGGACGGGTAGAGGGGATGAAAGAGGTACCCAAGAAGCCTTAAGTATTTGGGGTGTAGATGGTTTTGAGGTTGCAAACAATATTGTCAAAGAGGGAAAACGCGAAGGTATCGATGCTAAAACAGGTTCTCGGAATGGTTCCATCCACGACAATACTGTGACGGGTGTTGCACAAGTCTCCGGTACACCTAAAGGTTACAATGGAGGCCCCGCTATTTATGTAGAAGGTAATCGTGCCGATACTTTCAACATTGATGTTTACAACAATCTTGTCTACAAAAATGTTGCTGATGGAATTGTAGTTGCTGACGAAGTACCAAAACAAGGAGATGTTAGAGATGTTCGCGTCTACAACAATGTTGTTTATGGTAATGGCAAACTGGGTACAAATGGTGGTGTCGGAATAATGGTAACTAGCAATGTCAGTGATGTTGAAGTGATGAATAACACTGTAGCGAATAATATTCAATCCATTGCGATCGATGGAACTGATTACTACAAAGGCTATAAAACGAATGATGTTACGGTGCGTAACAATATCTTCGCTGATGCTGTTTTCCGCAATGGTTTAATTGAAGATGCCGAAGATGTAGTCTTGGATAACAATTTGTTTACGAATGGCTTTGAAAAGCTCTATGAAGGTGGAAGTGGACTGAAAAACTTTAAAGAAACAAACAACATTGAGGTTGAATCAGTCGGTTTCTTAAATTCAAAGGGTAACGATTACCATTTATCTTCTAATTCCCCTGCAATTGATAAAGCTTCCAAGGCAATTCCTGATTATATATCTAAGGATAAGGATGGGGTAAAGCGGAATAAAGATAATGCTGATATCGGTGCTTATGAGTACCCTAATTCATCTAATTAATTCGCTCATTTTGCCGACAGTAAGGTACATTACCCCCGAAGAGAACAAGTGATTTAATAAATTGTCCCACCGATGGTGGGACAATTTCTGT